>JARFPV010000323.1 GCA_029288115.1 Akkermansiaceae bacterium
AATCTTCGTCGGCAGCGTCAGATGTGTATAAGAGACAGCCCTCGGGCTTTTCGCGTGTTTGGATACGGATCGTTTTTTCGTAATCGTAACTGCTGATCGTGCCTTCGGTCCCTCGGATGACAAAGCCGCATTTCGGCTGTGGCTGATGCACCCACGGATCGGAGAAAGTTCCCCAGCGCGTTTCAAATTTTGATAAATGCTCACCATAGCGCGCCACTGTGATGCTGTGCTCATCGACCTCGAGTCCGGCAGTGCCACCAATTACGCTGGTGATTTCGTCGGGCCGTTGGCCGCCATTGAACCAGGTGCCCAAGGTGACTCCATATCCGAGGTAATCGCATAATGAACCTCCGCTTGAATCCTTCTGATACCACCAACTTTCCTGTTTGGCTTCAGCAGTCGGTTCCAGTTCCACCTTGTCTGCGCCATGATACAGCGGACCTCGGTTACCGTCGTAGTAGTGGACTTCGGTAATTGAGCCGATCAATCCCTCACTGATAAGGCGGTGTGCTGTGACGTGGCTCTCCACCCAACGCAACGGCCAGTTGATGATGAGTTCCTTACCACGACCTTCCATCGCGCCAATCATACGGTCGGCATCCGCGACTGATCCAGCGAATGGTTTTTCGACAAAAATATGCACGTCATACGGAGCAATACGCTCAACCCAATCCGCATGCTCGGCTGTTGGCGGGCACAGGATAACCATGTCGGGCTGCGTTTGCTCCATGCAGGCCTGGTAGTCGGTGAAGACTTGCGTGTCGGCTAAATTAAATGTGCGTTGAGCATCCTCCATACGTTCAGGATGCGGGTCACAGATACCGACGATTTCAGCATTGGGATGCTCATCGACACATCGGAGCAGGTCTCCCATGTGCATGTGAGAGAATTCAATTCCTACGATTTTCCAGGTTTTTGACATTGGTTTATTAGTCGTTATTAAAGGTATAGGCATCGGCTGGCGTGGACACAAAAATGCGCTGCCATTGTTGTTCGCTCAAGCCACGTGCACGCATCATTTGAGAAAACTCATTGAGCAAATAACTCAAACCAGGAGCGCCTCCGTAGCTTTTCCAGTAAGATGGCCTGGCCGCATCCATGCCTAACATGATTTGATCAGGAAAATCGCTGATCAGTTCCATGACGAGGTCAAGCGTCGGGTTCGTTTCTGTCTTCCATCGGAACGCACTGTCGTACTCGACCCGCACACCGGTTTGCAGGATGTCACGGTGATACTCGATGTCGGGCTGACGATCGGTGTGGGATAGCACGACTTTACGAAGATCAACGCCATGAGAAGACAACAGTGCCACCTGCTCCATCGCACCCTTACCCTCTTCCGTATGGGTAAGGATCGGCGCGCCTGTGTCCACATGCGCGATGGCTGCGGCTTCGAAAATCCGGCGATTTCGCTCGGTGATTTCGACACCCCCACTGGCAATCTTGATTAACCCAGCCCGGTTGGATATCCTCTCGACACAGGGCCCGGAGTAATCGAATCGGTCAATCCCCTCTTGGATATCCGCAATAAAAAGCTCGGACAAACGGTCGACCGAATAATGATGGCTCCAGTGTCCATCATCGTAATACTTCCCCAAATGCACGCCTGTCGGGCACAGGATATGGACGTTGGTCGCCTTGGAAATCTCCGCAAGTTTCAGCGCATTGCGGCCGGAATCGCAGGGCATGGAATCAACCATGGCGCGGCCACCATCTTTATGAAATCGGGCCAACTCCTCGATGCCGTTCTCCACCGATGGCAGGTAGAAATCCGGGAAACGCATCGTCGCCACATTGTTGTCGATGATGATATGCTCATGGGCATAGCAAACGCCTAACTCATCGGACGGGATGTCTCCCAGTATAGTTCTAACAAAACTCACAGATCGTATCCTTCTCCGTTCTGCATCACCCGAAACGGTTGCTCGACCCGGCGGCACTCGGCCTTGAAGATTTCCGGCGATGCGGTGTTGAATGCAAACATATCGAAATGATGCGGAATGGCGACACCAGCCTGGATGGCCTTGGAGAGTTCCGCTGCTTCGCGACCATCGAGGTTTCCAGCCACGCGGCGCTCGGGCTTGTTTCCATTGATCGGAACAAATGCGACGTCAGGCTGGAAGGGAAGAAGCGAGGGCACCAATTCATCATGCATCAGGGTGTCACCGCTGTGATAGAATGTCTGGCCGTCAATTTGCGCGACAAAACCCAGGAACCTGCAACATCCTTGGTCATCGCGGTCAACGGTATTGTGGGCGGCGGGAATCCCATGGAGGGTGACTTCACCGAGGGTAATACTCTCACCCGCATCAATCTCAACGAGTGATGACTCAACGTCTCCAAGTCTGTCGAGAACGAAGGCCCGGTTGGCGCGAGGAATCACCAGACGTGCTTGAGGATTTTTATCCAACAAAGCCAGCAGCGTTTCGGCATCCAGATGATCGGTGTGATTGTGTGAACTGGTGATGACGTCGATGCCTTCCAAGAGCTCTGGTGAAATGACCTGCTCAGTGACGCGCGTATGCGGTTTGTCGGTATCAGCATACTTACGCGTCAGCGAGTCGGATAGATAGGGATCAAACAGAATGGTCGCTGCGGGTGTGTGGACGAGGAATCCACTTTGGCCGAGCCACCAGACACGTGAACGCCCCTCAGCTCTGGCGCGGGCGATGTCTTCAAGAAGCGCGTCGTCTTTCTGAAAGGCCGATTGCATGTTAGGCTTCTATGTTGAGTTCGCTTCTGACTGATTTCACGCCCTCTACCATATTGGCGAGTTTCTGCTTAGCCGCCCAACGGGCAGTCTGACTGAGTCCGCAGTCGGGCGCGAATACGAGACGATCCGCCGGTGCGTGCTCGAGGCACAGGCGCACACGGTCGGCGATATCCTGAGGCGTTTCGATGTAATAACTTTTCACATCAACAATCCCCACTGCAACGTCCATGCGCTCGGCAATTTGTGAAATCAATTCGATCTCGCCAAACTCACGACTCGCCATTTCCACGTGCATTTCATCGCATTTAAAATCAAGGAAATCCGGGAACATTGGCGCGATGCGTCGGTATCCGACGGCATGCCCCTTGAAGTTACCGAAGCACAGGTGTGTGCAGAGTCGTGTGCGGCCGAAGACCGTCTCCACGGTGCGGTTGAATATATCTACAAAACGTTTGGCGTCCTCTTTGTAGGCGTAACAGCTCATCGACGGTTCATCGACGCTGATCTCGGTGCACCCTGCCTCCACAAGGCCTTCAAGCTCCTGCCTAACAAACGGAAGCAGCGCCTCGGTGAGTGCCCAGCGGTCTTCATACTGCGCATTGGGAAGGAGTCGGCCGCTCATGGTATATGGACCAGGCACGCTTGCCTTGAGCG
>JARFPV010000366.1 GCA_029288115.1 Akkermansiaceae bacterium
AAGGCATCCATAATGGAAAGCTGCTTGGGTCTGCGCTCGTGGATCGCGAGCATATTGACACCAAAGGAAGTCTCCATCGATGTCAGCTTGAAGAGCTGGTTGACAACGACCTGCGGGCGAGCGTCACGTTTCAGCGTAATCTCAATCCGGGTTTGCTCATCAGAGAGATCCCTCATTCCGGAAATATCCGTCAGGACCTTTTCCCGGACGAGTTCTGCGATCCTTTGCTGCAGGGTCGCGCGGTTCACACCGTGTGGCACCTCAGTAATTGTGATCACTGCGGCCCCTGAGGGTTTTTCATCCACCTCCATCGTGCCGCGCATCTTGATGCTGCCACGCCCGGTGTTGAAGTAACTGTCGATACCCTTGAATCCGCGGATCTCACATTTACCAGCAAAGTCAGGGCCCTTGATATACTCTTTGAGCTGCTCAATTGTGAGGCTTGGATTATCAATCCGGGCGCAAGTGCCGTCGATAACCTCACCCAGATTATGTGCCGGAATATTGGTAGCCATACCCACGGCAATACCTGTGCCCCCGTTCACCAGCAGGTTGGGAATCGCCGATGGAAGAACCACAGGTTCATCACGCGTCTCATCATAGGTTGGCTGGAGGTCCACGGTTTCCTTGTCCAGATCCGTCATCATTGCGGAACCAAGGTGAGTCAATCTCGCCTCAGTGTACCGCATGGCTGCAGCCGCATCGCCTTCGACCGAGCCAAAGTTCCCCTGACCATCGATCAAAATTTCGCGCATGGTCCATGGCTGCGCCATGTTAACGAGCGTTGTGTAAATAGCACTATCACCATGCGGGTGATACTTACCCATCGTATCACCCACAATACGCGCACTCTTCAGGTGTGGCTTGCTAGGTGACAGGGAGAGATCGTTATGCATCGCATACAGAATACGACGTTGTGAGGGTTTCAAGCCGTCACGAGCATCCGGTAGAGCACGGGAGATTATCACCGACATCGAATAGTCCAAAAAGGACTTCGACATTTCGTCGGCAACATTGATGGGTTTAATAGAATCTTTAGGTTCTTCGGACATGGGAAATGGAATAAGACTGGCAGGTGATTCGTGACTTGGTGGTTAGACATCCAGGTTCTGCACGTTGAGGGCATTATCCTCAATAAACCGTTTTCGGGGCTCCACGATATCACCCATGAGGATGTCGAACATCTTGTCCGCCTCCAGGGCATTTTCTTCATCAAGTCGGACCCTGAGAAACTGCCTGCGTTCCGGATCCATTGTGGTGGCATAAAGCTCCTTGGCATTCATTTCACCCAAACCCTTGAATCGCTGGATACGCATGCCCCTACGGCCAATTTCGAGCACCCTGTCCAAGACCTCAAAGAGATTAAAGACCGGGAGCGCTTCGGCATCTTTACCATCACCCTCAATGAGTTCATAAATCGGCTGATCATCAGAGTAAAACGGGTCTGTCTGCACCCCAAGCTCATTGAGCCGTGCAAGAATTTTGGTGATCGCAGTAGATTCATGCAGCTCATGTTTCACGGCACGGCGCTGCACACCTCCAAACTTTTCCTTGTACTCTGCCTCTTCTTCTTCAGTCAGCTCCTCGTCGAAGAGCCTGAGATCACGGTTTTCCTTCGCAAAGCTCAGCAGCTCCTTCTCGGAGTCAAAGTAAGTGATTTCCTCCTCATTACCCGTACGGAGGCGCACCATGAACTCGGGGAGATGACCATCCTCACCGTGCTTTAGCAAATCACGAAAATTGCCGCCATGACCCTCAAGGGTGGAGGTAAAACGGGTCAATTGGGCAAGGGTATCCAGTACACCTTTTAAC
>JARFPV010000406.1 GCA_029288115.1 Akkermansiaceae bacterium
CTCTCAATGGTGTTCAAACGCCGCCGCCGTAAGTAACATTCTCCAACCGCGAAGCTAGAGGAGCATCGCAATCAAGACGGAGAAAACAAACTCCGCAGCGTTGCAACTCTCAAAGTCAGCGCTTGAGTAGCGATAATCCCAACAGAAAAAAATCGTAATGAACGGGAATCTTCATTGAAGCCCGTGGTAACTTGGTGTTGCGCACTGGGCTGGCGACCATAGAATCCACCCGTGATACGAAAGTGGATAGTTCCGATTCTCGGTGTGCTGATGCTGGTGATTTCCGTGACGGGGGTCACGCGTTTGCATCTGCAGACCGATGCTCTGGGGATTCTGCCCGACGACATCCCGTCGATCAGGGCACTGAAAGATTACCGGGATCATTTCTCCGAGGACCAGCAACTGATCCTTGTTCTCGATGGTCGTGGTGAGGAGATCGCCCCGGAAGACGCGGCTGATCTGGCTGACTACCTGCAGGAGAATCTAACCGGCGTGAAGGTATCTCATCAATCTCCTTTCGAGGATGACCCCGACCTGCTGGCCGCATCCATTGCACGTCTGTGGAGCTACGCGCCGACCGAGGCCATCGATCAGTTAGAAAACCGACTGACTGACAATACCGAACTCCGAAACCATCTCGACGATGTCAAAGACCAGCTCAGGCACGGCATCGACCCCGAACAATCGGTGATTCAGTCCTATGACCCACTTGGTTTTCTCCAGCACCCCGGACTAGTTGGTTTGTTGGAAAATGATGCCAGCTTCGAGAGTGACGACGGTGAGCTGCGCTTGCTCCTTATCGACCGAACGACGGAGTTCAAAGGTGGCTACAAGGAAAACGGTGAGTGGATTAAGCAGATACGTGCAGCCGTGGATGCTTGGATCGAACAGGAAGAATACGACATCCAGTTCAGCATGACAGGCGGCCCGGTATTTGATGCCGAGATTGGCAAGAGCATGGAGAATGACATGAGCGGCACGATCACCATCACGGCTATTCTCATCGGGATCCTTTTTTTGTTTTTTCAGAGGAACCCGATGCAGCTGTTACTTATCGGTCTGACACTTGGGCTGACGTTCCTCGTAACACTGGGCGTAGGCGGCTGGCTATTCGGCACACTCAATCTGGTGAGCGTCGGGTTTGCCGCCATATTGTTAGGCCTGGTCATTGACTACACCGTCGTGATCCTGCGCGAATCCTGTAGCGGCGAGAGGTCGTCCCAGAAAATCCGCAGGACCATCGCACCGAGCATCCTCTTAGCTGCCATGAGCACGTCATTTGTTTTTGGCTCGCTGACATTAAGCACCTTCAGTGGAGTGAACCAACTCGGCGCGCTGATTGCCGTCGGGCTGATGGCAGGGGCTTGCATCACTCTGGTTCTGGCACCTGCATTTGTGGCACGGTTCCCGATGCGCAGCAGGGCGAGCAGCAGCTGGACCCCATTTCGGCGACCGTCCGTGGCGGTGACAATCCCAGTGATTCTCACTGTCTTGTCGGCCATTGTATTTTTCACCAAAGGAATCCCCAGCGTGAATTTCAAACTGGCGATGGTGGAGCCGACCACAAGTGAAGCCGCATCCACATTTGAAACCATGCGCTCAAGGTTTAGCGCCTGGTCAGAAGACAACACCCTGCTCATTGCATCAGCAGCAACCCTGGAAGAACTCCAGAACAACTCCCGGAAATCAGAGGTCATCCTGTCCCAGAAAGAGACTGCAAACGAAATCAGTCAGGTCGTCTGGCCACTGAGCCTGATACCGGACCCGGTCGCGTATCAGGCAAACCACCTGCGCTTGAAAAAGCTCGCTCAGTCGAAGAAGGATTACCTGGATACAGCAAAGGAACTGGGATTCAGCGACAAAGGGCTGGCACTTGACGCATCGATCATGGAGGCACTCGGCGATCATCCCGAGGATGCCGGCAAGCTTGCCGGTCTTGTTGCCAATGACCCGCTGGCGGGAGCCTTCTACCAACAGGGTAAGGATTCAAACTACCTGTTTGCGGGAAACATGAAATCCGCACAAAAAATCGACGACCCTGCAGGTGAGACATGGCAGGAGCTCTCCAGCGCGGGCACTCAGGTGACTGGATGGCCACTGCTGAAAAACATCCTGTTGCCACGCGTGAAGAAGGATTTTTTTGTGATCTTCATTCCTTGCGCCCTGCTTCTGTTGATATCCCTGCTCCTCGTGTTCAGGTCTTGGAAAGACGCCCTGATTTCCATCACAGTTCTGCTAACAGCGTTGTTTGCCATCAACGGTTTGATCGTTCTAACAAACCATGAATGGAATTTCCTGAGCGGCATGGCGATTCCGTTGATTGTGGGTGCTGGCATCGACTACAGTATCCACCTGATCTTTGCCTTACGTCGGCACGATGATGATCTTGCCGCCGTGTGGGACAGCGTGGGCAAGGCGATTTGTTTTTGCGGTCTGTCCACCGCCATCGGTTTTGGATCGCTCCTTTTTGCCTCTACCGAGGTGCTGCGCAGCATGGGCCAACTCTGTTGCGCAGGCATTCTGCTCGCCATGATATTAAGCCTGCTCGTAATCCCCGGATTGTGGCAGTGGTGTCATGGGCGTCGGGTCACTGACCATTGAAGGCCTGACCAGCGCAAGCCGCAGCTCTGCCATGAGCCACACCCTGACACCCCGAAATAGCAGTTTCATTGACTGAGGGCCTGGCGTGAAACTGTTCTTCACCAGATAATTATGATCGCGGTTGCGGTCACCATATTTTCCTGCAGCCATCTTCTTCTTCGCCAGAACCACCAGACGGCGGTTGTAGAAGCGCATGAAGCGGGCAAATGCCGTACCGATTGGTCCGTCATAGGGCATCTTGGAGAACTCCATGTCCTGATCATTGTAAACGAGACGCACTGGCCCGATGAAGTAAGTTGAAATATCTAACAAGAACGCAGCAAACATCAGCTCCGCATCACCGATATAGTAATACTTGTCGCGGTATATGGCATCGAACCAATAATAATAACCTCGTTTGTAACCGCGATTGATCCGTTCGATGTCATCCTGCACGCAATCACCACTGAAGTGGCTGCGAAGCATTCGATAAGAGGAGTAAACCGTGTGAGAGCAAAAATCCAGTCCCTGACTATAGAGAGGGTCCATGAATCCGGCGGCATCACCGACAATCGTCCAGCCATCCCCCGCAACCTTCTCGCTGTAGTATGACAGCCCCTTGTAGTAGCGGTTGTCATTCTCAACCGGAACCGCATGCTCAAACATGAGTTTGCCCACGGGGTGCTTACTAACATGTTGCTTCACCCGCTCGGCCATGCTGCCGTCTTTTGGGGGTGAAAAAATTCGTTCGTCCCATGTCACCCCCACGCTGACCTCACCTGTATCGAGCGGAATGATCCAGCTCCACCATCCGTATCCCATGAGGTGATTGGTGGCACTTCCACGCTGTGCGAGGACCTCAGGACTCCGGCCAGGCATTCTCTCGACCGCCTCATCGGAATCAATATCACAGACATTCTTATACCTCGACCACATGGACGAGACCGGGTGCTTATCTTCAATGGAAACACGCATCTTCAATTTCCGGGCAAGCATGGCTGCTTTGCCGGAAGCATCGACCACCCAGGCCGCTGTTATTTCCCGGGTCTCACCGTCAGCTGTTTTTAATGACAGTTCATTCTTCCCGATGCCAATGAGTTTCACTTCCTTAATCGTCGCGGGGCGCTGGAGGTCACAACCCAACTCAACGGCTTCTTCTAACAAATATTCATCGAGCGTAATCCGGTTGAGTTGGAAGGTTGGCAACCGGCCCTGAAACGCGGGCCCCATTTCCGTGCACTCGCCGGGGTCATCACCGCTCTCACGATGAAACCACATGCGCAGCCCGTGCTTTGCGACATGATGACGTGCGAGGTGGCGTCCAACACGCAACACTCTCGTGAGGAAACACCCCGAGACTTCCGAAGTGCTTTCACCCACCTTGCGGTCGAATTCCTCGGACTTCTCCACAATGAGCACCCGCAGGTCGGGAAAACGGCGCTTGAGCAGAATAGCGTGTGAGGATCCGGAGAAAGCCCCACCGATCACAACAACGTCATAGGTGCAGGAACGGTCCACATTTTCCGCAACAGGCGCCGGTTTTTCTTTGCAACAGCTTTGCATGGTTGATTTCCCCTGTGTTACCACGTTAGCATTGCGTCAGCCACAGTTGACGCCGCTGCGTGTCCTAGGTAGCTGCATAGATACGTTGATATGGAAGCAAATCAAGACACTTATCGCACTCGCATGGGGCTTTTTGGCGATATGCCGACGCGTGCGATGATCTGGGGGCTGCGGACATTCCCTGGAATGCCCCGTTGGGTGGAGGCCGGGCTGCTCTATTTTTTCACGACTGTCGTATTTATCTTGGCACGACAACAGCGTGAATCCATCCGCCGCAACCTGTATGTCATCCATGATGATTTGACATTTTTTGAGGCCTACGTCTGGACGTTTCTCGTCTTCAGAAACTTTGGCTGGACCTACATTGACAGTCTGAGAACCCGCTTGGGACAAAATGTGATCGAATGGGATCTGGAGGGCGGAGACGTTTTAGAAAAAATCCGATCCAGCAAAGAGGCCGCGCTTCTCTTTACGACACACACTGGAAACTATGATTTGGCCGCGGCACTTTTTGCACCTGAATTCCATCGCGTGCTACATACCGTGCGAATGCCGGAACGAACAAAGTCACTTCAGGAAGTCCGTGAAAAGGAACTCGCAAACGACACCGCCACAAACCCCTCCCTGCGTGTGCACTACAACAAACCGGATAATTTCCTGGGTGTCGAACTGGCAAAATTACTTTCCGACGGAGAACTTCTCGCCATCCAGTGTGACCGGGTCATCGGGGATGTTGTCGAGCTCGCGGTGCCTCTCGAAGGACGATCAGCCAGCCTACGCGTCCCGAAAGGGCCAATGACCTTAGCCTGTTTTTCGAAGTGCCCGTGTTATCCACTTTATGTGATCCGCGATGGTTTCCGCCACTACCGGGTGATTTTCCGCCCCGCCCTCACACCTCATCCATCTGGCGAGCGTGTGCGTGAAGCCGACTATGGCAAGGCCTGGGCAAGTGAGCTGATGAATTTCCTGCAGGCCCATTCGAGAGAGTGGTTCGTTTTTGAGGACACCTTCACCCCGAATAGCGAGCTGTCATGATTTGGAGTAACTGGCTACGTCTGCTATGCGTGATCGTGCCTTATGCCACAGGCGTATACCTCATGTTCACCGGTCATTTCCTGCTAGGGATAGGTCTCCAAATTGCAGTGGTTGCGCCAGTATTGTGGGGCACGCTCAATCCATCATCGCGCATGTTTGGCTCCATCCAGCAAAGCACGGGCAGCAACAAACTCTGGCTGACACTGGACGATGGACCGGACCCGTTGACCACGCCAAACATACTCAACACGCTTGCGCAGCGAGGAGTGAAGGCAACGTTTTTTGTGATTGGGGAAAAAGCTGAAAAACATCCTGAACTGATCCGCGAGATCTCCGCAGCGGGGCACCAGATTGCCAATCACACATGGGGGCATCCACAAGGATCATTCTGGTGCCTTGGGCCGCAACGAACACAACGCGAGATCACGGCGTGTCAGGAGGTTTTGAAAAATATCCTTGGCCAAGCCCCCGAGCTGTTTCGCGCACCCGTTGGCCACCACAATCTGTTTGTCCATGCCGTGCTCAAGCAGAACAACATGCGTTTGATCGGATGGAATTGCCGCGGATTTGACGGTGTGCACCGACCATTGGAGGATATCCTGCATCTGTCTCTTATACACATCTCCGAGCCCACGAGACATATC
>JARFPV010000434.1 GCA_029288115.1 Akkermansiaceae bacterium
GTCTTGTATCATCATCAGAAATTTCCGAGTCTGATCAATCTAGCAATTCCCCGCTAGTCCCCTCGCTATGTCTATCCCCAAAATCCTCCTCAAGGAATCCATCGTTGCCAAACCTGGCTTCAACCGCTGGCTAGTCCCACCCGCCTCAATCGCTATCCATCTTTGCATCGGCTCCGTCTACGCCTGGAGCGTATTTAACACCCCACTGTCCAAGGAACTCGGCGTGGTTGGTCAAGCCGCAGGCGATTGGCAGTTCGAGCATATCGTATGGATCTTCAGCATCGCCATTGTTTTCCTCGGTCTGGCAGCAGCCATAGCAGGCAGATGGCTGGAAAAAGTAGGCCCTCGCTGCGTGGGAGTCACCGCAGCAATACTCTGGGGCGGTGGCTTTCTCATCGGGTTCCTAGGAATCAAACTTCACAGCCTCCCACTGCTCTACCTCGGATACGGTGTCTTCGGTGGTTGCGGCCTCGGGCTCGGTTACGTATCCCCGGTTAGCACCCTGATCCGGTGGTTCCCCGATCGCCGGGGATTGGCAACAGGCCTTGCCATCATGGGATTCGGTGGTGGCGCCATGATCGGCGCTCCCCTGAAACGTTGGCTGCTCCAGAAATTCGATAAAGCACCCGAGTTCCTCGGTAAGGTCGGCGAACTCAACATGGTGACCGAAAACGGAGTGCGCTACGTCCAGACAGATGCCGGCAAGCAAGAGGTCATCGTCGCATCCGCCGCAGATGTTGCCCAGTTCGGCGACAGTATGAGCGCCGGAGTCTACGCCGTCGGCACCGGCAACACGGGTGCAGCCACTACCTTTCTCGCCCTCGGGCTGATTTACCTCGTTGTCATGCTCGTCGCAGCCTTCGCATACCGCGTGCCTGCAGACGACTGGAAACCTGAAGGATGGACCCCGCCTGAAGAGACCGCCAAAAAAGGCATGATCACACAGCACGACGTCGGCATTTCTTCAGCCATGAAAACTCCCCAGTTCTGGTTCCTCTGGATCGTGCTCTGCATGAACGTGACCGCAGGCATCGGGGTCATCGGAGTCGCCAAAACAATGATCGGAGAGATCTTTGGCTCCCAATTGTCTTCCGAAGCAAAACAGGGGTTCTTCTTCGCCAATTACGTGCTGATGATATCCGTCTTCAACATGGTAGGCCGATTCTTCTGGGCGAGTATATCCGACTGGATTGGTCGAAAACCCACTTACACGATCTTCTTTGTTCTCGGATGCTGCCTCTACCTATCGATTCCATGGGCTGCCGCCAACGCTGGCGCAAGCACCATGTCGACTTCATTCATCACCTTCTACGCCGCCACGATGATCATCTTCACCATGTATGGTGGAGGCTTTGCAACAATCCCCGCCTATCTCGCTGACATGTTTGGCTCAAAATTCGTAGGTGCCATCCATGGCAGACTGCTGACCTCATGGAGCGTCGCCGGCGTGCTCGGTCCAGTCGCTATCGCCAAGTTACGCGAGGCATCGATCACCAACTCAATCGCCAAACTCGCCTCGAATGTCGACAAGGAAAAATTCGCCGAAAAATTTGGTGCCCCACTGGACAAACTCGATGAGCTCGTCGCCGCCAAAACCGTCACCGTGCAGAAGCTGATGGAAATCGCACCGGAAGGAACCATCGACCCAACACCCAGCCTCTACAACACCACCATGTACACCATGGCAGGCCTGCTCGTCATCGGATTCTTCGCCAATATCATGATTAAACCCGTAAACCCCAAACATCACATCAAAACCTAACAAACCACACACATTATGAAAAAAACAACCATCCAATACGCCGGCGCAGCCGCCATGGGCTTTGCCCTGAGCATCGCTCCGGTCTCAGCTCAGGACGCCGCCACCAAGGTGCCAACCAAAAAAGAAGACGTCGCCCAACCCGGAGGAAAACTGGCCAAACCCGTGAAAATCGCCATGGTCAAAGTAGCCGGAGACCTCATCGATCCAATCAACGTGACATCCGCCAATGACGGTTCCGGACGTATGTTCATCTGCGAACGCCAGGGTGTCGTCAAGATTCTCAAAGACGGCAAGATCCTCAAACGGCCATTCCTCGATATCTCCGACACCACCGTCAGTTCATTCCTCGAGCAAGGCCTCTACGACATCGAATTCCATCCCAAGTTCAAGGAGAACGGCAAGTTCTACGTCCACTACTCAGACATGTGGTTCAACGGCGACTCATTCATCGTTGAATACAAGGTGAACAAAGACAATCCCGACAAGGCCGATCCCAAGACTGCTCGCGTCATCATGCAGATCGAGCAACCGTACGCGAACCACAATGGTGGTGAAATTGCATTCGGCCCCGACGGATACCTCTACATCGGATCCGGCGACGGTGGCTGGGAAGGTGACGTGCTCGGCGCCGGACAAGACCTCAGCACCCTGCTGGCAAAAGTCCTGCGCATCGATGTGAACACCTCCACACCCGACCGCGCCTACGGCATCCCCAAAGACAATCCCTTTGTCACCCCGAAATCACTGATGGTTCTCTTCGGAGTCAGCGAGGAAGCCTTCGCTAAAATCCACCCGAACGCACGCCCCGAAATCTGGGCATACGGTATCCGTAACCCATGGAAAATGCACTTCGATAAAAAAACTGGCGATCTCTACATCGCCGACGTCGGACAAAACCACTGGGAGGAAATCAACTTCCAACCCGCAAACTCGATCGGCGGTGAAAACTACGGCTGGAAATTCATGTGCGGAACCCAACCGTTCCCCGCCAGCCTGAAAAATGCCCCTCAAGTCGGCGTCCTCCCCATCGGTGAATACACCCACGCTGGCGAAGGCATCTGCGTCGTTGGCCTCGGCGTCTACCGTGGTAAAAAATACCCATCCCTCGATGGCACATACTTCGTCGCCGACTGGGGGTCCGGGAAAATCTGGGGCATGCAGCACCAGAAAGGAGGCAAGTGGGCCATGGAAGAGCTTCTCAACTGCGCCCTCATGCCAACAGGCTCCGGTGAAGCAGAGGACGGCACCATCTACATGACCACCGCTCACGCGAACTACGGTGGCCCCGTCAAACCTGCCGATAACGCCCGCGGCGCCCTCTGGATGATGGTCGAGGCCGATAAAGTGCCCAAAGGTGCCGAGACAATCCCGCTTGATAAAAAATAATTACCAAGCACACTCACATCACGCATCCCGTCCACTTCGGGGTGCGTGATTCTTTTTTCCACCGATTAACCATTTCCTCCGATGAAAACCTCCACCCTCTCACTCCTGACTCTGGCACTCATCCCCCTGTCATCCGCTATTGCCGAACCCGAAGCCAAGAAGGAAGAAAAACCAGGTGGCCGCTGCTGCACCGTCCTTCCCAAAGGCGAAATCAAAAACCCCGTCTTCCTGAAACAGGATGCCGCCAAAAAAGAAGTCGAGGTGTTCATCATCGCCACCTTCGACAAATCCAACTACGGCATGAACTTCAACGGCGTCTCAAAAAGCGAAGGCGGATACGAAATCCCGCTCGGCTGGAAGGTCAAAGTCACATTCTGCAACAACAGCGACGTGCCCCACAGCGTGATGGTCGTTGAGGCCGATGTCGCCGAACGCAAAATCAACCTCGGCGACACCCCCTACTTCGACGGCGCCACCACCCCGAAACCCAACACGCTCGGCACCACCAGCAAGATCGAGAAATTCGAGTTCACTCCAGACGAGGCCGGCGATTTCTCGTTCGCCTGCGGTTTCCCTACCCACTCGGCAAATGGTCACCGGATTTTCCTCAAAATCAAAAAAGACCTCGAAAAAGCCGCCTTCATCGTACCCGAGAAAAAGAAAGAAGACGTAAAGTAGGACAAGTTTGCAACTTTTCGCCAACCCATCGAATAATCACGCCTCGCCACTGACAATCCACAATGTCCAGTACCTCAGACATTTCCACCACCTCCCTGCTCGGCCTCTCCAAGGACGACCTCGAGCAGTACGTCACCGATGCCGGGGAAAAACCCTACCGCGTCAAACAGATCCTCGAATGGATCTACCAACAACGCGTGGGCGGAATCGACGAAATGTCCAACCTCCCAGCTGGCCTGCGAGACAAAATGGCGTCCGAGTTCCACCTCAACGACCTACAACACGTCGAAACCAAAGGCTCCAAGGACACCACCCGTAAGTTTCTTTTCCGACTCCACGACGGCCGCTACGTAGAAACTGTCTTCATCCCCGCCTCCAAAGGCCTCAACGGCAGGCAATCGTCCCGCAAAACCATCTGCGTGTCATCCCAGGTCGGATGCGCCTACGGATGCAAATTCTGCGCCTCAGGACTGGCCGGATTCACCCGCAACCTCACAGCCGCCGAAATCATCGGCCAGATGATGGCAGTCGAAAAGGAAACAGGCGAATCCATCAATAATATCGTCTTCATGGGCATGGGCGAACCCCTCGCCAATGTCAAAAACCTGATCAAGGCCCTGGAAATCATCACCGGACACTGGGGACTCAATATCGGCGCCCGC
>JARFPV010000584.1 GCA_029288115.1 Akkermansiaceae bacterium
GTATTACGGTCAGTATAAGAAGTCGGTGAAGGTCGATACCAGTGGCGTGACTCCAGAGGGGGATCGCTTTGCGCATCTGTATGAGTGGAAGAAGATCTATGCAGGCAGGCCAGAAATGCTGGCGCGTGCCTTTGCCGAGCAGCTTTACGCATACGGAACCGGGGCATCGACACGTTTCAGCGACCGGGCTGAGCTGGACGCCATGGTTTCTGGATTGAAAAACAAGCAATACGGGATACGCTCGATCATCGAGGCCGTCGTCACCAGCGAACGATTCTTAAGTAAATAACCATGTCATCCTTCAATATTCACACCGGAGCCAGTCTGTCGCGCAGGAAATTTCTGCGTAATGCGGGGGTTGTCATGGGACTGCCTATGCTGGATGCCATGACGCCAGCATTTGCCGCCGCACCGATCGCTTCACCGAAACGATTCGTAGGAGTTAGCCTGTCGCTCGGACTGCATGGGCCCAATTTGGTGCCTAAGAATGCGGGTAAAGACTATACGCCATCGCTCTACTTGCGCTCGCTGCAGGACATCCGCAAGCATTTTACGGTGGTTTCCGGAACCTCCCACCCGGGGGTGACCGGTGGCCACACGGCGGAAGCGAGTATTTTTTCCGCCTGTCCAAGGCAGCGGGGCGGGGGGAGTCGTAATACCATTTCCATCGACCAGCTAATGGCGAAGCACTTCGGCCACGAGACAAGATTTCCCTCGCTGGTGCTGAATACGAAATCTGAGACCAGCCCCTCTTATACCGAGAACGGCTCCATGATCCCGGCGATCAAAGATCCGCGAAAGCTCTTCGCGCAGCTGTTCATTGACGACACACCGGCTGCACGCCGCCGACAGAGTGAGCTGATCCGCAGTGGCAAGAGCGTGATGGACATCGTTGGCCAGGAAGCCAAGGCGCTGGAACGCGAAGTGGGTTCCGGTGACCGGGAGAAGCTCGACGCCTGGTTCACCAGCGTGCGTGAGCTCGAGAAGCGTCTCAAGATGAACGAAGCCTGGGTGGGGAAACCGAAACCCAAGGTCGGAGCCGCGCCGAAACCTGCGGACCGGTCCAATGCCGCCGATGAGATGCGCGCCATGCTGGATGTTGTTTTCCTCGCCTTGGAATCCGACTCCACCCGCTTTGTCACCCTGCACTGTACCGGGAACGTGGTGAATGGGATAGAAGGCGTGGAAGAGGCCTACCACAACCTCAGCCACCACGGCAGGGATGAGGAGAAGCTGAAGCAGCTCACGATTGTGGAGCAAGCCATGATCGATGGCTGGGGTGACTTCATGCGCCGTCTGAAAGGCAGTAAACATTCTCAGGGCACCTTGCTGGATGATACCACCAGCATCATGACTTCCAATCTGGGTAACGCCTCGTCACACGATAACCGGAACATGCCGGTATTGATCGGTGGGGGAGCATTCCACCACGGGCAACACCTTGCATTTGATACCAAGAATAACTACCCGCTCCCGAACCTCTACCTAAGCACGCTGCGCTCGGTTGGTATTATGCAGGACTCATTTGCCACCAGCACGGGACAGATGAAGGGGCTGAAGCTGAAGGGTTAAGAGGAATCAGGCTAGATCTGAGCCGTTACCCTCCAGGGGGTGATTTTTTTGGGGGGTCCACAAACTGTTTGGCACTGCGCGTGTAGAGTGATGAGACCTCACTCGGGCTGAGGGCCCTTTGATACAGCCGGAAATTATCAATGCTGGCATCAGTGGTAAAGTGATTGCCGAATTTTGTGCTCCTAAGATTACCTCCACCCAAAAGGAGCGGGGCCTTGTCGCGGCGGATCTTTCCTCGGTAAGCGATCCTTTTTTCCAGTCGGCCATTCACATAGATCATGGCGTGACGGCCGTCATAAGTGGCGGCAAGGTGATACCAGACGCCAGCCTTAAGTTGGGTCACGCTCCTGATACTGCATTTGCTTCTCCCTTGGGCTTTCTCGGTGCCGATCGTGAACAAAGCTGGCTGGGCCATACCTCTGTGGCCTCTCGTGCGCTTATGGAACCCCAGACACCATGCCGGGTTCCACCACAGATCTTTTCCTTTATTCACAAGATAGCCGTGCTCGTTGGCATAGCCACCCGGGCCGAAGCTGCGGATTTTCACCCAGAGCGCAAGGCTGAGTTGATTGAGCTGCTCAAAACATGGCTGGTTGGCAAGTGCCAGATGGTCACCTCTGCCATCAAGAGAGATGACGCCATTTTTGTGTTTTGCCTGGATGAGCTGCCCGGGGGGCGTTGATTTGGTTGAATTGGGGATCTTGGTGAGATTGTTTCCATCGAAGGTGAAATGAACGATCAACCCCTCTGAGAGGCTCTGCGCTGAAGTTTTTTTGATTGGGTAGACCGTGATTTCGCCTGTCGGGCTACGAAATAGGTAAATGCCACGGTTGTCTGGTCCACAATACGGGATATCGAGTTTATCCTGCTTTCTTAATAAGGTGAACTGACGGGATTCCGGTAATCCGCTGATTTGATCGCCATTTGCCAAGTCCATGATGATGCCAAGGCTGTTTTCGTCTGGGCGAATGCGGAGAATGACTTGTGTCGGGACCCGAATGATGCCGAATTCTGTTTTCAGCGGGATATGGTCATTTCCGAACTTACCGTATAGCGCGTGACTATCGGGTGCTGTGGACGCGGCAGCAGCATGATTTCCCGCATAAATGGTTTCGCTGATGCCCCAAAAAATGGTGAGCGTGGCGGTCATGATAAATAGACCTCTCATACCTCCATATTGACACACCTACAGGGTGTTCATTAGTAAAAAGCGTGTAAATCCTTTCACGGTAGGCTTTTTCAACTGCGAATGTATCGTTCTAAAGCGAAGGTGATCCGCTTAAAATTTAGGTTGGTGAAGTGATTTTATGACTTTTCTACGCGAGGATTTGCGCTGTTTGGAAAATAAATCAAAAAAAATTCAGATACGGCTTGCCAGAGGGGGTTTGATTTGTATATTCGCCGCCCCCCGAGCTGGCTCTGATGAATCAGGGCAGGCCTAGGGGACACAGAAGAAAGCTGCGGGAAGGCAGTTAAACTATCGGGTAGCTCCGGATAAGAGGCGGTTTTCGAGGTCACTTCATATACCTCGTGCCTCTTGGGCGCACCTCGGTGGTTTTAATTGTTTTCCACCAGATTTTCCTACTGCCAGACCATGGCAACGAATCATTTTTATCCATTCAATTCATCAATTCTCCAACCATCCATTCAAGTTATGCCTACAATTAACCAGCTCGTCCGCAAGGGACGCAAATCTCCCGTGACCAAATCAAAGTCACGCGCCCTGAACAACTGCCCGCAGCGTCGTGGCGTTTGTCTCCAGGTGATGACCCGCACACCTAAGAAGCCGAACTCCGCTCTTCGTAAAGTTGCCAAAGTGCGCCTTACCAATGGACAGGAAGTGATCGCATACATCGGTGGTGAAGGCCATAACCTTCAAGAGCACTCCATCGTTCTTGTCCGTGGTGGTCGAGTAAAAGACCTTCCTGGTGTTCGTTACCACATCGTTCGCGGTGCCCTCGATACCCTCGGTGTTGATAAGCGTGCACAGTCCCGCTCCAAATACGGAACCAAGCGTCCGAAGAAGTAATATTTCTTCAATCATCCATTATCTCAATCATCCATTTATAATATCATGGCCCGCCGTAAAAAAATCTACAATCGTCCCGAGACCCGCGACCCTCGCTATGACAGCCCCGTTGTTGGCAAGCTGATCAGCAAGGTGATGCGTGATGGCAAGCGTTCCGTTTCCGAGCGCATCGTCTATTCTGCAATCGACAAAGCTAACGAAGGAACCGACACCGTTGATCCTCTCGAAGTTGTTACCCGCGCACTCGAAAATGCCAAACCACGTGTTGAGGTGAAATCCCGCCGTGTTGGTGGTGCTACTTATCAGGTGCCACTTGAGGTTGACCTCGGCCGTTCCGAGTCTCTCGCTATGCGCTGGCTGGTTACTTTTGCACGCAATAAGAAAGGCACACCTATGCACATTGCTCTCGCCAACGAGATCAAAGACGCTGCTAACAACCAGGGTAATGCCGTCCGCAAACGCGACGACATGCACAAAATGGCCCAAGCCAACCGCGCCTTCGCACACTTCCGCTGGTAATTTCGAATCCCCAGCGGTTTTTCTTTTTTACCCACTAGTAAAACCCAACTTCCTCCCGTCATGAGCACGACTCCCAATCATCCAAACCGCCCATACCCTCTGGAGCGGACGCGGAATATTGGGATTGCTGCGCACATTGACGCAGGCAAGACCACGCTCACTGAGCGTATTCTGTTTTATACCGGCATGATTCACCGCATTGGTGAGGTGCATGACGGCGCCACGGTCACCGACCACATGGAGCAGGAGCGTGAGCGCGGCATTACCATTACCTCCGCTGCCGTTACCTGTGAATGGGTTCAGCACGAAAACGATGGTGTTTTCAAACTGTTCGAACAAGAGAAGCAGCGCATCAACATCATCGATACTCCAGGTCACGTTGATTTCACGGCCGAGGTCGAGCGTTCGCTGCGTGTTCTCGACGGAGCAATCGTCGTTTTCTGCGGTGTTGCCGGCGTGCAACCACAAACCGAAACAGTTTGGCGCCAGGCTGATAAATACGGGGTTCCGCGCATCGTGTTCGTTAATAAAATGGATCGCACGGGTGCCGACTTCGAAAACGTCTTCAACGAAGTGGAGCAAAAGTTCGGCGTGAAAGCCGTTCGCATCCTCATTCCAATCGGGGCCGAGGAAAACCTCCAGGGCCAGATCGACGTGGTCAACCTCAAGGGTGTCTTCTACAAGGACGATGATGTCATGGGCTCTACCTTCGATATCCGGGATCTCGAAGGTGATCTACTGGCCGAAGCCGAATCAGCTCGTGAGGAGCTTGTATCCATCCTCTGCGACTGCGATGAGCAGCTTGGCGAAAAGTTTTTGATGGAGGAGGAAATTACACCAGCCGACATCAAGGCCGCCCTCCGACGTGCCACCATTTCCAATCAGGTCGTTCCCGTCACCGGTGGTTCCGCATTTAAGAACAAAGGGGTTCAGTTCCTCGTCGATTCCGTTGTGGACTACCTTCCCAGCCCGCTCGACATCCCCGCCGCTGTCGGCACAGCTGTCTCTTATACACATCTCCGAGCCCACGAGACTGGATCTGGCATCTCGT
>JARFPV010000585.1 GCA_029288115.1 Akkermansiaceae bacterium
GGCTCGGAGATGTGTATAAGAGACAGGCTGACATCCTTCCCCCACTTCTACGCCGCCAAGGAATCATACCAGGACGACTGGAAAAAGGAGAAGATGGACCGCATGGTGCTCATGCTCAAGGCCGCGCTCGAAGCTCGTGGAAAAGTCGGATTAAAGATGAATCTTCCCGAAAAATCCTTGCAAGATGTGATTGAGCTACTACCTTCCCTCCGCCGTCCGACGGTATCCCATCTCGCAGAAGAGAACTGGGTTGCTGTCGAAACCGTGATCGAGGACTCCGTGGCACGCCACATCATCCCCGATCTCAAGCAGCTCGGCGCCGAGGGCATCATTGAGTATCCACTCTCCAAGATTGTCCTCTAAACACTCTCCAGCCTCTTCCAACCGGAAAAGCTGACAAACGAACCACCAATATACCAATACCATGGGATGTCTGAAAAAAAGCCGTAAGGCAAAAATCAGTAAGCATAAGCGCAAAAAGCGCATGAAGGCTAACCGCCATAAGAAGCGCCTTCGTTACAAGTCCTAAGTCCTCGTGACTTCAGGCTTGTCTTGCATACAAGTAATCTAAAAAAGGGACACTGCCTCGCGCGGTGTCCCTTTTTCTGCGGAATAATGTTTGCTGACAATGACTCACACCAGACATGCGCCACATCATTAGATTTTTTGCCCTGCTGTGCATTCAATTCGGCACCGGTTTTGCCGAAACCAAATTTGAACCCCATCAGGTGGTCCGACCTTTCAAAGCGATCACTGACGCACCTCACGTGGGGACCGAACGCGCTGCGGATTTCGTAAAGGATGACGAGCTTGTCCTCGGTGTGAAAATCGGCAAGGCATCCCGCGCCTATCCTATCAACATGCTGACCAGCCCGCACCGGGAGATCATCAATGACAAACTTGGTGGCAAAAACATTGCCGCCACCTGGTGACATCTTTGCTTCAACGGCATCGTGTATGACCGGGACGTTAAGAACAAAACCCTCACTTTTCAGGTTTCCGGTATGCTTTGGCAACGCAGCCTCGTCATGCGTGACCTGGAAACCAAATCACTCTGGAGCCACCTGATGGGCAAGGCAATGGATGGCCAGCTCAAAGGAACATCACTGGATCTTTTCCCAGCCGCCATGACAACATGGGGCGAATGGAAACAACGCCACCCTAACACCACCTTACTCGCCATGTCTCGCTCAGCCATGCGCTTCGATAAGAGGGTTTGGGAAAACGCATCCCGTTTTGTTTACGGCACCACTCCGCATGTTACCGGAAAATCCATATCTGTCGCTCTACAACACCTGCAGAAAAAGAAAATCGTGCAAACACCCGATGGCAAACAGCACCTCCTGTTCACCTACTCGGATCACGGCAAGCGTGTGCAGTCCTTCAGCCGAATGATCAACGGCAAAGCCTTGAACTTCCTTGCGACAGAAAATGACACCATGACCGATCAAGAAACAGGTTCAACATGGAACGCCGTCACGGGTCGGTGTCTTACAGGGAAGTTGAAGGGCACGCATTTAAAACGGATCCCCGGCACTATTTCCTATCTGCGGGCTTGGCAGATATTTTTTCCAAACGCAAAGGTGATACCTTGACTCCTCTAACTATTCAGCACATCGATCAGTTCACGCAGCCTGCCAAAGTTTCGGCGACGGTGGCGGAAAACCAACCGGTTGAGTCCCGCAAGCTCGGTCTCGTCTGATTCCGCTGGAAGTGGTCCGGACTGCTTGAACCCACCACTCTTGAGAACATCGGTAAAATCCTTGCGGAGTTTTTTCATGATGCCTTCCTTGAGTTTCTTCTGCGTGCGAATAACAAGCTTATCGCCAACGTAGCGGTAGGAATGGAAATTCGAATAGAAACGAGTCACCTCTTCAACCGCCTCGTCCACATCGTCAGTTACTTTATAAAGCGAAAAGTCGTTTTCAGAAATTAGCTTGAGTCGGCTCAGGTGCTCTACCACGAATTGCTGCCAGAATTTCCAATATTTACCGCCCTTCGCATCCACGAGTACGAGTGGATAGATCGTGGCTTTTCCTGTCTGAATCAGCGTGAGCGTCTCAAAAATCTCGTCCATGGTACCAAAACCACCGGGGAAGGCGGCAACGGCATCGGATTCCGT
>JARFPV010000616.1 GCA_029288115.1 Akkermansiaceae bacterium
CACACTGTCAGCGGGATTCAGGTCAGTGGCAACAACACGAAACTTGGAGGTGGCGATTGAAACCCCCGCGACCCAGGAAGTAGTGTCTGAGAGGATAAAGCTTGGGGAGGTTGGTGGGGGAAGAACCGAGGCGGAACCAGGTGATCCCTGATCGGCCGGACTTTCGTTACTCGATGTGGCGCCGTAGAGGCCGGAGACACTAACTCCACCAGGGACAGAGGATTTGTCATTAAAGCGGGCGAAGGATTGGCCATCTGAGGCTGCACCAAAAGTCCAGGAATCAACGACGGCATTGGAGGCGTCATAGAGGTAGATGGTGTCACCACTGGTTCCGCTAAAGCCGGGAAAATTGCCGAAGTAGGCTTTGCGGCGGATGCGAGTCGATTCGGGGATGTTCCAGGCAGCCCGAAACGCCGCAACGTCCGAGACGGTGTCCGCATTAAGCAAAATGATGGATTCTCCCGATAGAATGTTGATACCACCAAAGACCTGAAGGCCAGGTGTGTTACTCTCGTCATCCCAGCTGTAACCGCTGAGATTGACGCTGGTGGCGCCGGTATTTGTGAGTTCCCACCAATCTCCATCAATTGCGGTATCGGTATGATCGCTGGACGACATGACTTCAGTGATGACAAGATCCGCGTAAACTGGAGTCAGCAAGAACAACCCGAATAACGAGAGGAATATCTTCATACTATGAGAATTTTACTTGTTGAGTTGAGATGTTCGAGAGCCTAATGGCAGAGTCAGAAACACTGGGGAATGTCTTGTCTGAGTCAAGCGATTTTGATGAAATCCCCTCCTTATCTGGAGCCGATACCTCACCCTCAAGGGAGAGGTGCTGAGCCTTCAGTAACACGCCCCTACCCAAAAAAATCCACCATGGAACTCGTGAAACTCGAAACCATCACATCCGCACTCCCTGAGTCCAAACTCCGGCATGGCGGTGGCTGGTTGTTTTCACCCAAACCGCTCACGCTCAAGAAATCCACCGCACGCAAGCTGACCCAGCTAGGCCATCCGCTGGCGCGGTTTCAACGGGCATCCGACAACATCTACCAGCGCAGTGCCAAAGGCAAACTGCCATCGTGGATTTTCAAATTACTGGATGCCGACAAGCCTCACTGGATCACGGACACCCAGAAATCCGCCGAGCTGCGCGATGCCATGCCACGCGTGATCCGACCCGATCTTATCCTCACGGGTGACGATCAAGCAGACTCTTTCGCCCTGACCGAGCTCGACTCCGTACCGGGCGGCATGGGAATCACCCTATGGTTGTCACGGTTCTACTCCGACCACGGATATGATGTGTTGGGGGGCGAAAACGGTATCCGCGATGGCTTCCAATCGTTAATGCCAGATGGAGGCGAGATCCTCGTCAGTGAGGAGTCCGCTGATTACCGTCCTGAAATGGAATGGCTCGCCGAACAATGTTCTAACATATCTGCAAGCCACGCTGAAGAGGCTGATTGCTCCAAGCTGGGCAATAGCCCGGCCTACCGGTTTTTCGAGTGGTTTGACTGGGAAAACATCCCCTGCGCACGCAAACTTGCATGCTCTCCCCTGCTCACATCCCCGTGCAAACCTCACCTTGAGGAAAAACTATGGCTGGCACTACTTTGGTCACCGTCTCTCCGTGGCGTCTGGGAGAAAGAACTACGCGGCAACCACCTGCAGCGCCTGCGTGAGATTGTTCCCTTCGGATGGGCAGTCGATCCGCACCCGCTACCACCCCACGCTGCTATCCCACGCCTCGGGGTTCACTCCTGGGACGAGGTTGCCGGTTTCTCCCAAACCGAACGCCGGCTTGTGCTGAAAATCAGCGGCTTCTCCGAACTCGCCTGGGGGTCGCGCGGCGTTTACATCGGTCACGACATGCCGGGCACCGAGTGGCGCGAACGTATTGAAGAAGCAGTGGATGCCTTCGATAGCCAACCGAGGATGATGCAGGAGTATCACGCCGGAAAAATTATCGAGCACCCGTACTTTGATCCTGAGACCGGCGAGGAAAAGATCATGCGAGGCCGCGCCCGGCTCTGCCCATATTTCTTTACCAACGACAACGGCAAAACCTCCTTCGGCGGCTGCCTCGCGACGATTGTGCCCGCCGATAAAAAGAAGATCCACGGCATGAAAGACGGCATCCTGGTGC
>JARFPV010000625.1 GCA_029288115.1 Akkermansiaceae bacterium
TGTTCAAGCTTGATGCGTTCACTGTCTGGCTCGAGCCGATTTTCTAACCTGACAACGGGATCTTCGTCCTGTTTTTCATTGGGCTCCTCGGAAATTTCATCTTCGATTGACTGAATGACTCGTGGCTGAACTGCGACTTCACGCGGCTGGGCTGCTTCACCCTTGATTTTATCAACACCAGTAATGATGAGCTTGGATTCACCACGGTCGATAACCTTGGCATCCTCAGTGCCTATCTCCGTCGTCTCATCCGACGCGACCACCGACTCCTCCTCAGGCTGGTCGTTTTTTTTCTTCTTTTTGCTCATGCAGCTGTGTGCATGAAATCTACTGAAAAGAGTCTGGCATACAAGCCTACCTTTCACTCAATTGGAGTGCTTCCAGATGAGGGCATCTGTGCTCCGGCTAGCTAATGTCACTAATTCTACGCGTGCCGTCCTGCTTCGGTCCTCCGGGTCCCCTCTGATGATCACGGTGCGGCCTTGGTGGCTTTGCCTTTCGGATTTCCTCGGGTGAAAGCTGCTGATCTTTATTCGCATCGATGCGCTCGAATATTTTTTTGCGTCTCTGTTCAGGGACACGATCCATGAATGGTATTGTCGAGTATTCCTCAAAACTGAGCCCGCCACTGTTGTCCTTATCGTGTTGACCAAATTGGATAGCTGGCCGGTCTCGATGCCCGTGTATCATGAGGTCACTTTTTTCCAGCTGCCCGTTTTTATTTCGATCCATTTTAGCAAACAACCGGGCAAGTTGGTCGGCGGGAGTTTTCGCAAACAAAGGTGCTTTGCTGAGTTCGTTCAGGCTGAGACTCCCACTGCCGTCTGTGTCGAGCCGTGCGAAGTGATTAAGAACCATTCCGAAATGTGGCGGTGTCGCTGGGTGGAGCTCTTTGTGGTGCAGCTTGCCGTCTTTGTTTTTGTCAAGAAATGCAAACAGGCGCTTACGTTTTTCTGATTCCAAGCGTGCCAGACGCTGCATATTTTCAAACTCTTCAACAGTGAGGAACCCGTCCTGATTTGTGTCGGCTTGGCGAAATGCTCGTAAGTGATCGCCACCACGGCGGACGCGGTCGGATTTCTTTGCTTTCTGCTTATCGGAATCGCGTGACTTTTTAGGTATTTCGCCAGATGTTTCATCCGCCACAGCCGATCCGCAGCCCATGCCGAAAGCGAGGGCAAATGAAAACAGGAACAAAAAGAATGCTATAGGCCGTTGGGTCATGTGCGATGAGGTTGATCGGGCAATAACGCAAAATGCTACTTTTTGCCAGAAAAAGCATGATTGGCGTTACGTTTCGAGTTGTGAACGTCAGTCATTCAACACCACAAATGGGGTTTGGTTGTGACTATAAGAGCATTTTTTCTTTGTATTGCGAGCCAGAGCAGCTAACTCACACAGCGATGCATATCACTGATATCCTAAGTAGCAGCTCACCAACGTTCTCGTTTGAGTTTTTCCCCCCGAAGTCAGCCGAGGCAGCAGACAAGCTCTACAACGTCATCAGGGATCTAGAAGCCTGCCAGCCATCATTTGTCAGTGTCACCTATGGAGCGGGCGGCTCAACTCGGGAGCTAACGCACGACCTGGTTGTCAAAATCAAGGAAACGATGCAGATCCCTCCGATTCCTCACCTGACCTGCGTGGCACACAGCAAAGAGGAAATCAGTGCGACTCTTGACCGTTATGCAGCCGTGGGTATCTCCAACATCCTCGCTCTAAGAGGTGATCCCCCTGCTCACATGACCGGCTACGATCGGTCCAAAGATGCGTTTTTTCATGCCGCTGACCTTGTTCGCCATATACGCAAATTCAACGAGTCTGGAACCCATCCTGACAAACGGGGCTTTGGTATTGGTGTAGCTGCTTTCCCCGAGGGACATCCAGATACTCCCAATCGATTGCTCGAAATGGATTACCTTAAAGCCAAGGTTGACGAAGGCGCAGACTACATCTGCACGCAGCTTTTTTTTGACAACCACGATTTCTTTGATTTCCGGGAACGGTGCTCACTTGCCGGCATCAATATACCGATTATTGCTGGCATTATGCCCATCACATCAGCTAGCGGAATCAAACGCATGGCGGAACTTGCAGCAGGTGCTCATTTCCCTGCAAAACTAATCAAGGCGCTCAACCGTGCCGGGGAAAATCAAGAAGCTGTGAAACGTGTGGGTATCCAACATGCAGCAGAACAATGTGCCGGCCTGTTAGATAATGGCGTGGCAGGCATTCACTTCTACACGTTGAACCAAAGCCGCGCAACACGCGAAGTCTATGCCTCGCTCGGATTAAGTTAGAGCCGATTCTTCCCCAGAATATAAAACTTCTGGGCCTGGTCGAGAGTCAACGTCTGCAAGCGTCCGGAGAGCGGTACACGCACCCAAATACGACCACTCTCTTCATCCACAGGGAAAGCTGATTTCAACTTTTCCGCTTTATCAAAAGCATCACGCTTGAGTCCGATGTTGACAAGTCCGTCAAATCGCCGAACTCCACTTTCATTAAGAATGCTGGTTCTGAGTACTTTCTCCGCACTGCTCTCTTTTTCATTACGTCCCTGAACTACACTACCGACTCCTTTCGCCGCAGCAGACACCCCGCCATCATTTCTGTCCGCATTGATCAGTTCATCATCTTCGAATTTCCACTTATTTTCCATGACTTTCGTCACAACGTCGAGATCCTTTATATTTAGCGCTTTTGCTATCTCTTCATGGGTGGGGGCCCTGACAACAACCCCCCCACCTTTCAGCTGCAACAAATTTCCTGCACGAAGATCTATCTGACTGATTTTCAGGAGATCACCACCAGTCCTGATATGAAAACCGCCTTCATTGAAGGGAACTTTGCGGTAGCTATTGTAGAGATCCACAACGCTAAGAGCGGAGAGGAGAGGCAACCGGTCTCTCAATACCAAGACATCTCCGTCACCCATGGAAAAATCAATATCCAAAACAACGCCCTCCTGACTGTTTGTGGATCCGCTGATCTTACCTTTTCCAGAAATGGTGCCCTCCAACCATTCAGCATAACGCACCGGTAATAGTTTCTTGATGGGCATAGAGACCATGCTCATTTCTCCCCTGACTTCAGGTTGTGCACCGGACCCTATTTCCGACTTGAATGTAATTGTTCCCACGCCCTCGTGCAGTATGGCTTCCTTGATTTGGACACCCTGCTTATCGCAGACGACCGTCATTTTTTCGATTTCAAGATCTCTGAGCCAATTCTGACTGAATGTCCCTCCCCTGACTTCGATATTCCATGCATCACCCTCCCGGACAATACTCATGGTGCTGTTGGAAATTGATCCTCGGTTCGTCATTGAATAGCCCCACTCAATGTTGGCTTTATCCACCGCGATTCTTTCAAACTCAAAGGTCTGATACTTTTCAAACAGTGCATCAAATGATTTCGCAGCAGAAGCGTCATCACTCTCTCCCGCTTTCACCTCGAGATCCATTTGACTGATGTTGATTGTGCCCGCGCTCCACTTGCCGATGATGCCATCTGCTATGGTCATGTTAAGCCGGACTACACGTGCCGACACCTTGTGGAAAAACGATTCGTCACCACCGTCCGCATCCACCGAAGCGATTGTAATGGTATCACGCGACTTGCGAATCTGTCCCACCTCGCAGTTTTCTACCTTGAGAGTCTCTGTTATCGATGCTGTCAGCTTAGTATTGAAGTCGTCACCCTCAACGCGCTTCACGAGATAGATCCACACCACCACACTGAGTAAAACCAACACCAATGACAACCTGATAAGTATACGCAGCAGTCTTGCTGCGATTGTCTGTCCGTCGGCTGCGTGACGAAGCTGAAACCAGAGTCCTTGGCGGGACACCCATTCATTCATCTGCTCATTAAAAGCAGCACGCTTCTCCTCACTGACGTTCATTGATATTTGTTTAGCCTTTTCTGGGCGCGACCACGAATGACTACGCAACCGAACCTACGTCTGACTTGACGCCGTATGCACTATTAGCATCCACAACCACCACCGCAGCAACCGCCTGATGAATCTTGCATGTCCTCAGGTTGTGGCACACGGCCAAGTTCCATGGTCATGCCAACATACTTGGTGATTGTTTGCTGAAGCGTCTGCAAATTCTGTTGAGCATCCATGAAATCGCGGGCGACCTCATTTTCCAACAATCCATCACGAGCTTCCTCGAAATTTTTGATTTCGGTTTCAGAAAGTTCAACTCCAGAGTGTTGTTTCTGGTGCAGTTCTTCACCTTTTTCGTGTACCGATTGGTATTGAAGCTTAGAGGCATCGTCTTCCAAAAACCTTTCCACTTGTCCTTGGAGGGCTAGGAATTCGATGTCTTGGGTAATGGCTTCGCAGAGGTCACGGGTCTTCTGCATTACGTTTGAGTCTTTTGCAATCATGCTCATGCAACGCATGTATATCCAGTTCACCGATTTGGCAACCTCTGACGCAAATTATTTATGGCTGTATTTTTTTGATTCTCATCAAACCTGAGACAAATTATGATCGAAGTATCGTTTAGCTTAAGGGTCAGCTTAATCCATTCATTTCATGAAAACAGCACACATCATATTATCCGCAGCGTGGATCGCCACGGTCGTGGCCGCATTCACAATCGGTTCGAAACTCGGCTCCGATGGCACATCAGAAGCCCAGGAGGGCAACGCTGCGCGGCAGGCAGAAAACGGACGATCCTCACAGCGGGTAGCGACACGTGACCGAGCCAGCGGAACGAATCTGCGAGGTGGAAGCTCAAGAGATCGAACTGGCAGTGACTCCGCATCGGATGCTTCGCGCATCACTACAATCATGTCCGATGACAATCCGGTGGCACGTGCTGAAGCCCTGATTGAGCTCATTAACCGATTGGGTGCGAACGACTTTGAGCAGACTGTGTCTGATTTTCGCGAACTCGGCATCACCCGTGAGCGCATGAGCGAGTATGCCATGCTGCTCCACGCATGGGCAAAAATTGATCCGCTCGCAGCTTTGGACTACGCGAAAGAAAACACTGGCACTCCTTTTGCCCGCCAGACCATCCTTGCTAGCTGGGCTGCGGATAATCCCGAAGCAGCCCTCGACTGGGCAAACAAGAACCATGAGGGAGAGGGTGCAAACCCATGGCTCGTAGGCGTCATTCGCGGCATTGTCGCGAGCAACCCTACCCGCGCTACGGAAATCATGGCGATGCTGCCCTACAGCCGCGAGCGAGGGACTGCACTGGAAAGCATTGCTCCCCACATCGCCAGGCAAGGCACAGAAAAGGCAACGGCTTGGCTTGAGTCAATCAGCGATGAGCGATTGCGCGCCGGTGGAGCTGCCTATATTGCTGATATTATGGCCAATAGCGACCCTGCCGCTGCTGCCGACTGGGTCATGAATCTCAAAGACCCGGATGCCATTTCACGTGCTGCGGGCGAGGTGGCAGGCACCTGGGCCGATTCAGATCTCAATGCCGCCGTCGCATGGACAGACAGCCTGCCTGAAGGTGCCAAGACTCGAGCCGCTCGTGAAGTTATAGCACGCTACGCGAGCGAAGATGCCGAAAGAGCCGCATCCTGGATGGGGACGATGTCGGATCAGCCTGAATATGAGAGGATTGTCACCAGCTACATCTGGCACTCCGCCAGGAACAACCCCGAACTATCTCTTGCACAGGTTCCAAATATCACTGACGAACGATCACGGAACCGCTACTATGAGCGCATTGTAGGGGGCTGGCATCAACGAGACGCCGACGCTGCAAAGCGCTGGGTTGAGCAGCAAAGCAACATCTCGGACTCGATGAAAGAACGCCTCCTCCGTGCCCCAGACCGCGATAGGAGGGATCGGTAAGGCCGCTATGCGGCTTAATTATCCTGCTGCGCCTGCTTGGGGTTGATTCTTCGGCTTGCAGCCACGAGATACGCTTCGACTGCCTTCTCGTCGCTTTTGCTCAAACCCGCATTCCACGCCATTCCCGGCACGATGGTGTGCCACTCATCCACGCGCATATCCTTGGGCATTTTCCGCTCGTGGCATTGCGCACACTGAGTCTGGTAGAGCGAAAAACCGCGCCCCAATGCCTCAATTGGCTGTCCTGACTGTTTTGCCATAGCCGCATCTGGAAGAGGTGCTTCCACGTTCCTTGATTGATTTGCACATGAAGTCGCCAGCCATACTCCGAACCCCAATAAACCGGACAGTAAGATTACTTTTTTATCCATGGTCTCCTTATAAATGAAAAGGTCGCCGTATCCAATCGTTAAATCACAGCCAATCCCCGCAAACACAACGCAAAATATGCTTGTGAAAAATTTCACAAAGTCCTTGCTCATCAAGGCGAGTTACGGCACGTAAGCGGTGGCGTAATCCCATGAACAAGACTGAATACCAGGCACCTGACACCGCAGCTAAGGCCCAAAACGCTCTTGATGAAGAATACCAGGCCGAAGCCGAGGACATTCTCGGCGAAAAAATGGTGCTCAACATGGGCCCATCCCACCCTGCTACGCATGGAGTTTTACGCCTTGTGTTAGAACTTGATGGTGAAGTTGTGACTCAATGTGATCCGGACGTCGGCTTCTTGCATCGCGGCGACGAAAAAATCGCGGAGAACATGCACTACAACCAGTTTGTGCCATACACGGATCGACTCGACTACCTGGCACCTCTGGCTAACAACGTGGCATACGCCTGTGCCGTTGAAAAGCTCATGGGCTGGGAATTGCCACCTCGCGGGCAAGCCATTCGTGTCCTATGCTGTGAACCTGTCTCTTATACACATCTGACGCTGCCGACGAACACCGTGACGTGGGG
>JARFPV010000630.1 GCA_029288115.1 Akkermansiaceae bacterium
GCACCAGGAGGATCCCAACGAGCTGATCGTGAAATACGCCAACGCCCCACGGAAAACCTACCGTCGCGGCAACGAATACCTCGGCGAAGCAGCTGCCGCAAACACGCGCACCCCATTCGCCCACCCGGAAGGCTTCATCGAGGCCTTCGCGAATGTCTACCTCGCAGCCGCACAAGCGATTACCGACCAGATCGAAGGCAACGAACCACCAGCCGGTGGCTACGATTTCCCGACCGTCGATGACGGAGTCGCAGGAAATGCCTTCATCAAGGCCTGTGTCGATTCGTCCAACAACAACGCCGCCTGGACAAAGCCTGAGTAGGACAGCTTTGCAAGCTGTCGGCAGGATGTGCTGCATGGCTTGTCGACAAGTTACAAACTTGTCCTACTCTCTTCAGCATTCAACTCCCCAAGTATATCCCGACCGGATACCAGCCCTAAAAAGTCAAGCTCGGCAGCTAATACCTGCCGGGCTTTTTTTCCGCCCTCGTCTGGCCGACCACAATGCGTGCACGAGGCAAAACCAGGATACCCGTCTACCCGCTGCGGATCATTTTCCGGACTGACCAAGGTGAGCACAGGCCGGGATCGCTCACGATTCGCGGGAAGGATCACCAGCGGATGAATCCAGCACGTCAGTGGTTTGTCAAACCACGGATGCCTCCCCTGCTCGACAGATAACATCTGAATCCTACACCGACCTTTTCCATCCAGAAACACACAACGTGTTTTCGGAAAATGCTCGGGGTAATCTTCTGCGAGTTCCTCACGTTTCGCCGTGCGTATCGCTGTCTTAAGTGATTTACCGCCACGTGACACAATGATGGGATCTTCTGGCAAATTGGACTCCAATTCAGGATTCATAACAACAAGGTGCTTGATACCCTCTGCCTCTTCTCGCGATAGAAAAACGCCATCGTGACAGCACGTGGCACGACAACGTGACAGCTCACAGGGTCGGATTTTCCGCTCAAACGCCTCGTGATCAACCATCGCCTCGCGCAGCTGCTCACGCAGCACCCGCGCTGTTTCCATATATGCCGTCGACTGACTCACGGGGATGAAAAAACCACAGAGTCGCGCCATTTTCCAAGTTATTCACACATTTTCACACTTGCTCTCATTGACCTTATCGCATGTTCCCCTACAACTGACGCATCCATGGCAAGCGAACCCTCCAATAAGCCCGACAACAAACCGGACCAAAAAAAAGGTCCACACCTTCAAAAGGGGCCGGTGACCGATCATCAGTCGGCTGAACGAGCCCTTCCTCACGCCATCGGCCCGGAGAAAAGCATCCTGTCGTCGATGTTCCAAGACCCACAGGAATACATCGCTCTCGCTATCGAAGGAAAACTGACCGACGATCATTTTTACCACCCTGCTCACGGACAGATTTTCAGTGTTCTTCAAGAGCTGTTTGAACAAAGCAAACCTGTCGAGCTGATCTCATTCAGTGAGCTACTTAAGGATCGGGGTATGTTAGCCAACGTTGGTGGTCCCTCCGCCATCACCGAGATCTACACCTACACCCCCACCCACGCCCACTTCGAGCATCACCTCGACATCGTCAAAGACAAGTTCGTGCTCCGCTCGGTGATCAAACACTGCACCGAGGCCATCACCCGAGCTTACGAAGACCAGGAGGAAGTCGAGGCACTGCTCGATAACGTCGAGTCCCAAGTCCTCGCCATCCGCGAAGGTGCCGAAAAACAAAAGGAGGAAAATATCTCAGATCACATGAAACAGGTGATCGAGCACTTCGAGGAGTTCATCTCCCGCAAAGGCGAAAGCCGCGGCATCCAAACCGGCTATCCAGACATCGACAAGATGTCCAACGGACTGAAACCAGGTGAAATGTTCATCATCGCCGCCCGACCTTCCATGGGTAAGACCTCATTCGCCATGAATTTGGTCGAGCATTTCTGTCTGGATCTGAACATTCCCTCCATGGTGTTTTCCCTCGAAATGAGCGCCTTTCAGCTCGTTGAACGACTCCTCTACGCCCGCGCCCGTTTCGATAAATCGAAGATTATGAAGGGCTTTGATCCCGTCAAACAAGACCTGCTCAATATCAAAAAAGCATCCGAGGAAATCAAGGACTGCAAGCTGTTCATCGACGACACCGCAGGCATTTCCATCAACGAACTCCGCGCCAAGGCACGACGCAAAAAGAAGGAGGAAGATATCCAGGTCATCGCCATCGATTACCTCCAGCTGATGCGCTCGAACTCGAAACAGGCGCAAAACTCCCGCGAACGTGAGGTCGCCGAGATCTCCGCAGGACTCAAAGGCCTCGCCAAGGAACTCAATATCCCAATCATCGTGCTCGCCCAGCTCAACCGTGGTCCGGAAAGCCGAGTCGGCACCAGCGGTGGCGGCGGCAAACCCCGCATGTCCGACCTGCGTGAATCAGGATCCATCGAGCAGGACGCCGATATGGTCGGACTGCTCTACCGTTCCGCCTACTACGCCGACAACCAGGAGGACCGCGACGAGGAAGACGGCAAGGCGCAGCTGGTCATCGCCAAGAACCGTAACGGCCCTACCGGCGATGTCCCGCTCACCTTCATCAAGGAAATCATGCGCTTCGAGTCCCGTGCCTGGGGTGACGACGAACACGAGTAATTCCCGTCCTCGCCTGAAAACAATCCACAGAAATCCACGTATTCCTGTGGATTGAGTACACGCCGTCATAAGGGTCTTTCCGGAATCATCTCGCATTGGACATGGCAGTCACTTGCCATAGTCATCGCTCTGGGTGCCTTCATCGGCTGGTGGCTCGTGCCCAGCAACCCAGGAAACGGGCATGGCACCAGCAATTCCCAGAAAACTTCGACATCCGCATCCGATGAGAATCTGATGCTTACATACGAGCAAGAAATTCATCCGATGCTCGAACAATATTGCTACGACTGCCACATGGACGGTAGCGATAAGGGAGGACTCGATCTTGACGCCTACCCCGATCTCGCAAGCATGAGAAAAGACCCAAAAATCTGGGAACACATCCTGGCGCGTGTCGACTACCACCTCATGCCTCCACCTAAGGAAAAACAACCAGCAAAGGAGGAACGCAGGCAACTCATCACCTGGATCAACGACGCCATCTTCCCCGTCGACCCCAATCATCCTGACCCCGGACACATCGTCATTCGTAGGCTGAATCAGGTCGAATACGAAAACACCATCAGAGACCTGCTCGGCGTAGAAATTGATACCTCCAAGATCCTTCCCCCAGACGATGCAGGTTATGGCTTCGACAATATTGGCAGCGTGCTCACCATCTCCCCCACCCATGTGGAAAAATACCTCAATGCCGCCGAGCTTGCTCTTGATCAGGCACTTGTCATCGGGCCGGCTGGTCCTTCTATCAAAACCTTCGACCCAACTACATTCAGCGGCGGTGGCATCAGAAATGCGGAAGGTATCTATTTTTTTAAATCCGATCGCGCCACGGTGACCACCAACATCCGCAGGCAAGGCCGCTACCAATTCCACATCACCGCCTCAGCTCATCAGGCAGGCCCAGAACCTGCAAAACTCGACCTCTATATCGATGGCAAAAAAGTCCAAACACATCTGGTCAAAAACCACCGCGGGACTGAAAAAAAATTCACCACTTCCATCACCCTGGCTCCTGGCAAACGCAGAATCACCATCGCTTTCCCCAACGATTACTATAACCCGAAACACAAAGACCCTAAACAACGCGACCGCAATCTGATGGTTCACCGGATCCAGCTCGAAAACCCGGTCAACACGAACCCACAAAAACCTGAATCCCACAGTCGAGTCTTCATTCCGAGATCCAAAGCGATGAGCGACACCGATTACACCTACGCCGTAATCAGCCAATTCGCACGTCGCGCCTTCCGACGTCCCCTTAGCAATGAGGACATCGACCGCTACGTCACTCTCGCCCAGCAGG
>JARFPV010000702.1 GCA_029288115.1 Akkermansiaceae bacterium
CCGCCGCGGTTTTCTAACATCGGGGTGCGACCAAACTCACCGCCCCAGACAACGAGGGTCTCATCTAACATTCCTCGCTGATCGAGGTCGGCGAGCAGGGCTGAGATCGGTTTATCAATCTGGTGGCACTTGTCCTGAAAACCACCGTTGAGAGCCTCGCTTTTGCTGGCACCATGCGAGTCCCACCCCCAGTCGTGGAGCTGGATAAAACGCACGCCATTCTCGGCAAGTCGACGAGCAAGCAAGCAGTTGTTGGCGAACGATTCCTTACCGGGCTGAGTGCCGTACATCTCGTGGATGTGAGCGGGTTCGTCATCGATACTCATGGTTTCCGGAACGGACGTCTGCATGCGGTATGCCATTTCGTACTGGGCGATCCGGGTGACAGTTTCCGGATCACCAATTTCGTGGAACGTGCGCTCGTTGAGGTTTTTCAGGGAATCGAGTGCCCTGCGGCGGATGTCTGACGAGATACCGGCTGGGTTGGCGGCATTGAGCACGGGGTCGCCAGTGGAGCGGCATTGCACACCCTGATAGACGGACGGCAGGTAGCCGCTGCCCCAGAGCGATGATCCGACACGTGGAATTCTGCCACCGGAAATCAGCACCATGTAACCGGGCAGGTTCTGGTTGTCCGTGCCGAGCCCCCAGGTGGCCCAGGCCCCAATCGTCGGGTGACCTAAATTTGGGTTGCCCGTCTGTATGAGCAACTGTGCAGGGCCATGGTTGAACTGGTCGCTCTGCATCGTCTTGATGAAACACATCTTGTCCGCGTGCTTGGCGAGTTCCGGCAGGCGATCGGAAATCCAAGCACCGGATTGCCCGTGCTGGGAAAACTTAAACTGCGGGCCGAGCATTTTTGGCACACCCTGAATAAATGCGAACCTCTGACCTTCCAGATACTCTTTCGGGCACTCCTTGCCGTCGTATTTTTCCAAGGTTGGTTTGTAGTCAAACAGCTCCAACTGGCTGGGGGCGCCGACCATGTGCAGGTAGATCACACGCTTGGCGGTAGGTGCAAAGCTAGGCGACAGTGGTGCCAGCGGGCTGGACGGATCGCGGGAAATATTTAACGGGCCAGCCGCCTTGGAGAGTCCCTGAGTCGCGAGCCACATCCCTCCGAGTCCGGCGGTGCAATCGCGCAGAAACTCCCGGCGGGTCGAGTGCTGGAGGTTTTCTGCCTGAAGTTTTTGGAATAGATTCATCGCTTTATCGGGTGATGGCTTCGTCGAGGTTGAGGAGAACGGATGCAACAATCGCGTAGGCGGCTCCCTCGGGTGTATCTGCCAGCTTTTTGCTCTCGGCTGGGTCCGCTGCATAGCTTTGCTTGAGGTCATCAAATAGCTGGCTCAGCTCGGTGAGCCGTTCGGGCGTGATCCGCTGTGAGGTCGCGGCCCGGTAACCCAGCGCGATTTTTTCCTGCACCGAGTTATTTTCGCTCTTCATCATTCGCTGGCCTAACACCTGAGCGCATTCATGGAATGCGGGATCGTTCATCACGGCAAGCGCCTGGATCGGTGTGTTTGATGGCATCCGGCGTTTGCTGCACATTTCGCGTGTGGGAGCATCAAAGGTGATGAAGGTCGGGTATGGGATGCTCCGTTTCCAGAACGTATAAACCGCGCGGCGATAGCGTTCGGGGTCGCCCGGCTTGGGAGTATTCCATCTCGGCCCGGCAAATGGTCTCCACACACCCGGCGGGAGCGGTGGGAATGTGGGTGGGCTGTGGATCTTTCGGCTGAGCAACCCGGATGCAACAAGGGCTGTGTCACGCGCCATCTCACCAGTGAGTCGCTGGCGTGGGCCACGGGCAAGCAAGCGGTTATCCGCATCAAGCTCGTGCAATTCGGGAGTCACTTTGTTCGACTGCCTGTAGGCTGCACTGGTGACGTATCTGCGCAACATCGCTTTGACGTCCCAGTTCATTTCGGTCGCAAATTCCACCGCCAGAGTATCAAGCAGTTCAGGATGCGTCGGTTTCTCCCCAGCCGACCCAAAGTCTTCCGGCGTCGGCACAATCCCCACACCAAACACCTCGAGCCAGAGACGATTCACAAACACACGTGCGGTAAGCGGGTTTTGAGGTGAGGCAATCCACTTGGCAAAATCAAGCCGGGTTGGTTGGTCGCCTTCAGATTGCAATGGAGGAAAAACCCCCGGGGTGCCCGCCGTCTTGACGACCTGGCCCTTATCGAGCCAGTTGCCCCGATTAAACACGGTGGTGATGCGTGCGTGCTCAGGATCGCGCTCTGCGATGACGAGGGTTTTCACATGAGGGATGGCATTGAGCTGTTTACGCGCTTGCTCAAGCTCGCTGCGAGCAGTCACGATTGTTGAATCAGCCTGACCGGAGACCCATGCGGGATCGTTGCTCAGAGATATCCGGCCACGTTTGGCGACCAAGGCAAACGACGCCATATACATACCGCCATTCTGTAGTGTGAACCGCAGTTTTTCCCCCTCGGCAACTGGCAATGCCTCGCTGAGCACAAAGGTGGCATGTCGCGGACGGAAAAATTTGTAGTAAGTCCCCCACCCCATGCCCTTTTTCTGCAGGGAGTCGTTTGGATTGTAAAACGGGTGCGCTTCATCAGGAATCACATCGACCAGTTTAACGGTCTGTGCTTTTCCATCCGCCCCGATTTTTTCCATCTGGATGTGATTGAGTGACGCTCCCCACTCGGCATCGGTCAGTGCTTTCTTTTCATCCTTGGGCAGATAGCTGAGACGGATCGCGGTGAGTTCTGTTAGCTTACTCGGCACACCGGCATCAAGTGTGTAGACCGAATTGATCTTGGCATTATCCGATGCCCTAAATTCGGCAAATCCATCTTTCTGGACAATACTCATCTTCGCCGTCTTCGAACTCGCGGTGAGCTGGGTGACAGGATGCCATGATGACGACTTATCCACCGCCAGCCACGCGTCGTGAATCGATTGCTCGAGGCGGTCAATTTTCTCCAGCAGCGTATTCGCTTCGGCGTATTTATTCGGGTCGAGCGGAACAGGCAACTTCGGTGAGTCATCCGTGGCATCCGAGTCCCGTGCATTGTTGAAGAACTTGAGGCTTTTGTAATATTCCGGCTGCTTGAGTGGATCGTAGGGATGGCTGTGGCACTGCACGCAGTTCATGGAGACACCTTGAAAAACTTCCCAAGTGGTGACATTCCGGTCCATGGCAGCGATCACCCGGAATTCCTCATCATCGGTGCCGCCCTCACTATTTGCCTGAGTCAGCCGGTGAAATGTCGTTGCGATTTTTTGCTCAAGTGTGGCATTGGGGATCACATCGCCGGCAAGCTGTTCGATGATAAACTGATCGTAGGGAAGGTTTCGGTTAAACGCATTGATCAACCATTCGCGGTATTTCCAGACGTCACGTTTGCGGTCGTTGCCGAGGCCCTCAGAATCGGCGTAGCGCGCGAGGTCCATCCAGACCGATGCCCAGCGTTCTCCAAAGTGGGGCGAAGCCAGCAACCGGCTGGTTTCTTTTTCTATCGCCTTGGGGTAATCAATTTTTGCCGCGGCTTCAAAGGCATCGAGCTCGGCAATGGTTGGCGGCAGGCCGATGAGATCGAGAGAGGCGCGGCGCAACCACTCGGCGGGCTTCGCAGGAGCTGATGGCTTGAGCTTTTCGTTCTCAAGTTTTGCGAGCAGGAAATGGTCGATCTTATTGATCGGCCAAGACGTGTCCTTCACCTTGGGTTGATCGTGCTTTTTCGGCGGAGTAAACGACCAGTGCTCGCCCCACTTTGCACCTTCCTTGATCCAGTTCCGCAGGGTCTCGACGTCCTTATCACTGAGCCGTGAGCCGTGCTCTGGCTGCGGCATCAGAAGCTCCGGGTCATCGGTAGTGACGCGAGCCATCAGTTCGGAACCGTCTGGATCGCCGGGGACGACAACGATTTTTCCGGACTCTCCTTTTCCCAAGACCTGGTCACGGAACATAAATGACACTTCACTTGCCTCCTTCACCCCACCGTGACACGCAATGCAGTGCTTATTCAGGATCGGCTGCACATCACGGGAAAAATCCATCTCGGCTGACAGCGGAGCGGTCAGTAGCAAGGCCGGCAATATACTACGGTGCAGAATCATGTAGCCGATGATACGGTGAGGTGACGTCATTAATTTCAATTCCATCCTGTCAACATCAGCCTAGCCTCAGAGCCCCATGCAATCAAGTGACTCGTTGTGACTCCACGATTTCGTTGGGAAGAATCGCCACATTCTGCCTACCATCAACCATGTCCGATTCACTGTGGATGAAGCTGCGAAAGGTGTCCTGGGAAGACCATGCTGTTTCCCCATCATCAAAAAAGAACCTCCCCCGGCTTCTTGAAAGCCTTGCATCGAGGAAGGAGGCACGAGCGATGAAGGCGAGTCATGAGGTGTGGACCGCGTTGTGTTCAGGAGGTGTTTTCCCTGCTGCGGAAATCGCATTTCCTTTTCTAATAGAAATCATGGGCATCTCAGAGCCCAGCGTGCAGGGTGAGATTCTGGATATGCTTATCAAGTTTGCCGAGGTGCCGGAGGATGACTCTGCGGAGCAATGGCAGAGAAACCTGCGGGACTTGCTCAGGGGCGAGCACCGATTCTTCACTAAGCTAAGCCACAGCCGCGATGAAATTGTCGCGGATAGGGCGGAAAGGTTGTTGGCGGCGGTTTGACCCGCTTCCGTGACGGCGACCGGAGGTCGCCGCCACATCACGCTGCCTTCCGGCTAGCGGCGGCGGCAACGACACCCACGCCTAACAGGATCAGAAGAGACCTGCCGAGCGGCACTTCATTGGTGGGGGCAACGTCGAGTTCTAAGGCAAGCTCCTTCGCCCCGGCGACTTGCACACCACGGGTGAAACGCAACACCTCTCCCCGGCCGCGAACCACCGTGCTGATGGTCTGTGGCGCAGGCTCGGTGGCCATCTGCTGGGTGATCAACCGGTTGGCAATGGTCTTGAGTGTCTTCTTTTCCTCGGTGGTATTACCACGAAGGAAATCGTCAACCTGGCGGACATCAAATTCCTGCTGCCCCTTGAACAATGGGTTATTGAATGCGGAGTCCTCGAGATCAGCATTCCGCAAAACACCATTACCGGCTGCCTTGTTATCAAGATAAATCCGCTGGCGGCGTGAGTTCAACCCCCAGACTGCCTGCTGGGTTTGTAGTTTACGTAACTGCACCCGGGCGTCCTCATTGGAGGCGGCATCGACTGATCGGTTCTTGGTCACCTTGCTCAGCTCCTTGGCAGCTTCCTTGCGTTTACCTTGGCGCAGGTAGTCATTCGCCTTTTGCAGCGACTGCTTACCCTTCTGCTGTTCCTCGGTGCGGCTGCTCTCCATGGCGGCGAGATAGTCCTCCATGGTGTAATCGGTCACACCCTGGC
>JARFPV010000027.1 GCA_029288115.1 Akkermansiaceae bacterium
CATATGTACTAACAGCATATGCACTAACAGATATCTGAAAGTCAACTGGTGAATATGGCGATCATGTATTGGAATTGACCATATCACATCATAAAAAAAATGCACACGATAGGAATCATAGGAGGCAGCGGACTCTATTCAATGGAGGGGTTTGAGCAATCCGAGGAAAGAGTGATCGATACGCCATTTGGTAAGCCCTCAGACGCGCTGATTGGTGGAGAGATTGTCGGGCGGCAAGTTTGGTTTCTCCCTCGCCACGGTCGTGGTCACACGGTAATGCCGCACGAGATTAACCACCGGGCGAATATCTGGGCATTGCGAAGTCTCGGAGTGCGTTGGCTGATCTGCGTAACGGCAGTGGGAAGTTTGAAAGAGGAATATCCTCCGCGACAGATCGTCCTTCCTGACCAGTATTATGACCGCACCAGTAGACGTGAGCATCATACGTTTTTTGGTGAGGGAATTGCGGCGCATGTTGGGTTTGGGGATCCTGTAAGTTCAAGTTTGCGCGCTATCCTCAAGGAAGCCGCTCAGGAGGAAGGATGTGTCGTTCACGATGGTGGTACTTATGTAAACATGGACGGTCCCGCATTTTCCACCCGCGCGGAAAGTGAGGCCTATCGCAACCAAGGTTTCGATGTGATTGGCATGACCAATCTTCCCGAAGCAAAGCTCGCTCGTGAAGCGGAAATCGCGTTGGCCACTCTCTGTATGGTAACTGATTACGATTGCTGGCACGAGTCAGAGGAAGATGTTAGCGTTGAAACCGTTATCGAGAACCTCCATGCCAATGCCGCCAATGCCCAGAGGATTGTTGCAAGAGCAGTTGGGCAGGTGCCATCTAACCCAGACTGGCCTGAACATGACGCGCTCGCTCCGGCACTCATGACGCCTCGTGATCACTGGCCGGAGAGCACGGCGCGTAAGTTGCAGCCAATCCTCGAAAGATACACATAAGTGAATCTCGACCCTGTTTGTCTTGGCACAGTGGACGAATAATGTATCCTCCGAGCATGTCGCGAAATACCATGCTCTCCATTGTGGCGTTATTGCTTGTCGCTTTAGTAGGTGGTGCAGGCGCATTCTGGGCTTACAAGAAATACAAACAGAAGCAGAACCGGGAATTTCGCTACGAGGGTACAATGGGTACAGCCAAGGAAAACTTTGACGCAAGCCAGTTCAAGGCAAACATCCTGGATGATGCAACCATGGATGCTACAGTGGAAAAACATCAGCTTGTCAGCGTGTGGGGCGTAGCTGATTCAGCAGCTGCCAAAGCCCGATTGCAGGAAAAATTTCTCATTAAAGTCAGTGATGGAGTCGTCAAGGTGAGCTTTCAGGACAAGGACAAGGAGCTCGCGAAATCGGTTCTCGAAACCGTGGTGAATTTGTACTACAAGAAGGTCAACGCTGGTCGCCTTTCTGTCCCTCCGTCGAGGTAATGCCGGGCTAATCTCGCCGTCTAGCAGTTTTCAATCACTTGTGAGCTACTGTAGCGCACTTTCGGGAGATCGGCGTATTTGTCGCCAGCACTTCGGTATCCCATCGCGCATCCTACTGAAGTGGAAAACCCGCTACCATCCAATCCTAGCAAACGGTCATATTCTGCAGGTACGATTCCTTCCATCGGGCAGGCATCCACGCCAATGACTGCAGCAGCCGTCATCAGCTGACCAAGCGCAATATAGACCTGATTTTTTGCCCATGCTGAGGTTTGCTCAGGGGACATGTTGGAAAAGAACCCGGTCATCATTCCTGCGTATCCTTCCAGAGTGTCGCGGGAAACATTTCGCACGGTGCAGAGACGATCGAGCCAAGCTTCGATGTCGGCAGGATCCATGGTGTCTTTGGCGCACAGGACCACCATGTGGGAGCAGTCCGTCACTTGGCGCTGGTGCCATGAGTGTTCCAGCAGGGATTCCTTGGTCGCCTGATCAGTTACGGTGATGAATTTCCATGGCTGAAGCCCGAAAGAGGATGGTGTAAGCACGAGGCTTTTCTCGATTTTTTCCCAATCGTCTGTCGGGATTTTTCTCTGGGAATCGAATTCCTTGGTGGCGTAGCGCCATTGCAGGCGGGAGATGAGTTGTTCGGGTGACAATGTATCCATGATGAAAATGATCGAATGAAATATTTATTCACTATCCACAGTGAGGGGGAGACTGACAGATGGGAAATCTTTCAGAGTAAAGTTCAGCATCAGCCCGATCTCATCTCTGTCGTCATTGTTGTCCCGAATCAGTAATCCAAGTGACGCGGTCCAGCTGTCGAAGTCGTGATAGACGGAGTACTGCTGTACAGCCAAGTTACCATCATCGAGCTCCCATCGATGGTAAAATCCGATTCCCCATGATTCGCTGATTCTTGAGTAGGCACGCAGCGTGACTTGGTTACTGTCCTCTAGAATCGGGTGATTGTTCAACTGGCGGTATCCAAACGTCAACTCAAGCGTATCTGTAGGCATCAGCGTGATGTTTCCGGCAACCTCGCTAAATTCAGAACTGCTACTGGCGACAGGGAATTGAGTTTCGAGCTCGAGTTGCATCCAGGGAAGAGGGGACCAGATGATGTCGTTGTAGAGGTTGGACAGGTTTCGATCAAACTCCGGATCATTCAGAAAAACATCCACATATGTGTCCATGATAAGCCACTGGTGAGTATCACCGTCACGTTTAGTCATCAGGTGGTTGCGGGCGCCCAGACGAATGATCGACCAGTCCATCAGGTCATCGGTGGCGGTGAAACGCCCAGCTTCCAGGGGGCGGGGGCGAGTGGACGGTGTTAGCGTTTCGATACCTGTGAAAGATGGGTCCAGTTCATTGGTCGAGAGCTGGGAAAAATTAACATATGGTTGGAAAATGTGCAGAAGTCCGTCGACTCCCCATGCCTTGTTCACAGCATCAGGATAGGCGCGGGTGAATTTCATTGAGGCGTCTACACCAGCAGAAAAATGCGTCCGGTCGAAGCTACTGGATCCGTCCACGTCAGAGTAGCGAGTATAACCAAATCCCGCACGCGGTGTGATGGCAACTTTGCCGCCCTGATTCAGTGGTGCGGTAAATTCATGGAAGGTGTGGAATCGGGTGTAGCCGCGGTCGGCAAGAAGACCCATGATTTCCACTCTGCGTGGGTGTAACGCAGGCAGCAAAGCAGCTTCTGCACGTAGGTTGTTCTTTTCAAAATTTGGCAGGTGTTCGTCATAGATACCAAATGAAGTGCTGCCTTCATGAAGGATTTGAGTGCCGAAGATGGGCCGTTTTATCTGATCAATGAACAGCTCTGGAAGCCGTGTATCCGTTTGATAGAAATCGTTCAGTTTTAGGCGCGCAAAAATTCCCACCAAATAACTTGGATGGCGGTGGAAAATGCCCACTTGGTTGTTTGGGTTCGGGTCAATTTTGAACGTGCCAGGCTCAAAGTCCTCCAGGAAAAAGCGATCACTTAATGCGGTGATGTCAACGTCCAGATGGGTGCGGTGTTCACCTTGCTGCCGTAGGTTGATGCGGTGCTTCAGCTCCAGTTTCCAGCGGTCTTCATTAACGAATCCCCGGGGCTCGGCAGAACGCTCAAGAGAGGGGTCCATGTCGTTGAGATAATAGAGCTTTAGCCAACCGAGGTTAGGATTGTCATCCAAACGCATGTCGAATAGGTCAATACCCACACCGACACCTCGTCTGGAGCGAATGTCAAAATGCCACTGCGAGAGTAACCAGGCGTTTTCGCGCGCACCTGTATCCTCGTCCACTTCACCGCCGAGCATGATCCCGTAGCGATTTAATAGGAAAAACCCCCAGTTCGATCTCGCGCCGGGAATGATATGATAACCGAGGTCTTCATCAAGCGCCTGAGACAGGTAGGGGAGCCAGAAAACCGCAGAGTCTCCCGCGTAAATGCGCAGGTTTTTGAAAATGATGCGGTCGTTCGGGTAGATTGTTGTGCGGTCAGATCGTAGCCAGAAATTTGGTTTGCTGACATCGTGTGTGGTAATACCCGCGTTGTTACCAATGAGGATTTTTCTGCCGTTGCGTTCACTTGCACTGAAGCGGTCAGACTCGAGTAATATCGGACCTAATCCGCTGGCAAGTCCCTGAGTGTCGAGCTTTCTGTCGCCGTAGTTGTAGATGGCATGTTTACCACGGTGCAATGTGGTTCCCTGATATATGCTGACGTTTCCGTTGAGTGTAACGGTTTTCTTTTTTCCGTCTAATAACACACGGTCGGCAAACATCTGAATACCCGGTCTGATGGTTCCGTCAGGATTGACCTCCGCTTTCTGCCTCACGGAAACTCGACCAATGAGTACAGCGGTTTCATTTTTAGTATTTACGGTTACTCGCCCTGCTTTTAATTCGACGCCGTTGTCGCCTTTCACATTGACTCGGCCGACAAATAACACAGTGCCTGCGTCCGAGTCCATCTCCATGGTGCCGTCGTGATCAACACGGATGCTGTTAGGCATTTCCGGCATGTCGGCGAAGTCGGCGCCAAGCAAATTGTCACCTATTTTTTTGGGGGGGACATCCTGTGCGTTGAGCAAGCCAATACAAAGAGAGAGAAAAAGACTAGTACCTAAGAACCTCATGGGGGCGTATTCTGGCGGTATCATCCATACCGAGTAAAGGGGAAAGCGAAAATCCAGGCCGGAAAAATCAACAGGCAGGCAGCAGGAGGCCTGGTAGGGGTGGAGCTAGTCTCGATGGCGAGATTGCAGCTGCTTCGCCGCCATGGCCTTGGCGCGGTTCACCAACCATGCTTTGACGGCGGGTTTGACCACTGCCAGAGCCCAGCCAAGCAGCACTGTGCTCTTGGTCGAGGCCTTAGCCCCGCCTGATTTCCTGGGACGCCTGAGCATCAGGGTGGCAATCAGTCCGGCCCCGAGCGAGCCGATGAAAAGTGCCTTTGGCTTGCGTGTGATGAATTTGCGCAGCTGTTTCTTGACGTTGAGTTTCTGCTTGATGTCCTTGCGTCCGACGTCGATGAGCACGCGGTTTTTTGCAAGCTCCGCAGTGAGTTCCTGTTTGCGCTTGGCTATTTGTTGCTTTTTACCCATACCTTATCGTTTTCGATTTCCTGGCGAGTCAGTTCAAACAGTGGAGCCGAAGGTTTTTTCTTCAGTATGATGACGAAAACAACTGCGACGATAGCATGGATGGCGGACAATCCAAACAGCACGATGACCCATCCAGGAACTCCGGTGAGGTGATCGGCGAGTTGTTGTTCAGCCCAGTCAGCAAGCAACCCGGTCAATCCCGCTAGAGCCAATGACCACGCAAAAAACGCACATAGTGCCAACACCACAGCCGAGACCACCTTGCGAACGGTGAACTCAGCTGCCTCCTTTGCCTCGATCGCAGCCAGCTCCATACGAGCGGATACGAACTCGGACACGGCTCGCTTCATCACACTCGTGGAATCGTCCTCCCCACGTGTGTGGTCGAGATGAGAAGTATCGTGCGTTGCTGTCTTATCCTCCATGATAACCAGTGAACGGAATGCGAATCAATGCGGCGAGCACCGTCATTAGAATCAATACGAGAGACAAACAAAAAAAATCTACCAAACGCGAGGTTGGCCCGCGTGTTTAGCTGGTGATTGTTTCCGTATGTACCGTATTAGCGGCGGAGAATCAGGCCGATGACAACACCTACTCCCAGTGCGGTGAGCACGGACTTGGTAGGGTGCTGGCGGATATACTCCTCGGTATCGGCATGGATTTCGCGTGCTTTAACCCGGCCGTGCTGAAGCTGCTCGCCTGCGGCATCTTTGAACTGTTGTGCTTTGACACCTGCGGTCTCCTTGATCTCGCTCGCCTTGCTGCCTGCAAACTCTCGGAATTGCTGAGCCTTGTCTACGGCGGTCTGTTTAAGCTGCTGAGCCTTGGCGCTAGCGTCCTGGGCGATTTGGCGTGCTTTGTCGCCTGCCGCTGCGCGCAGGTCGCCAGCTGCTTTTTCTGATGCCGGCGTCTCGCTGAATGGTGAATCGGTACTGAAATCGGGGTTTGCGAATGTTTCTTCCATGGTTTTGTTGGGTTGTAATTTGCTGATTGTTTGTGGATGGCCAGCCTTAGCAACCGAGTGCCAAAAGGATGGTCTGATTGAGTCCAGCAGCACCTCTGGAGGTATAACACTGCCGCTCACTGACAATGTGACATTTTTCCGTACCCAACGCAAGAGGTCCTGTGTCAAAAAACGATCTTTCTTGTCATAAAGTGGCTGGGCGCCGGCACACGCTGATTGTTTGGCGATTATAGGAAGGGATTGGTCGCCTTTTCACTACCGACGCTGGTTTCTGGTCCGTGCCCTGGAAATACGCGCGAATCCGCATCGAGGCTGAGGATTTTTTCTCGGATGCCATTTAGCAGCAAATCCATATCGCCTCCTGGTAAATCGGCTCGACCAACTCCACCAGCAAACAAAGTATCGCCTGCGAAAACCAAATCGTCTGTTATAAAAACCAGACTGTCAGAGGCGTGTCCCGGGACGTGCTCAATCCGGAAATGCCAGCCCGCTACGTCAAGCTCCGTAGCATCACCTAGCACGTTACCCACTTCGTATGGTGTGATTTTCAATGGAATTCCAGATTGCTGGAGTAGAAGTTCCAAAGTCAGTTCCTTCGAATAGGCCGAATGCGCGTGGATACTCACCCCTTGGGTGGCCAATGCCGCGGCGTCCTCAATATGATCGTAATGCTGGTGAGTCAGTAACAGGTCACTCGGGGAAACGCCCAGAGACTCCAGCCAATTACATACTCCCAGTGGTGCGTCGATCAGGATGGCCTTGCCGTCTCGTTCGATGAGATAGCCATTTGTTTGCGCCATGCCACCTGTGTAAATGCGAATCCTCGTTTCCATGCCGAGACTTTGCGCATGTTTCGCGTGCTCACCAGATTTTTTTTCAAACCTAACTCGTTTCATATGAACATGTTCTCTATAACACTAATCTTTTGAACACCTTTTTTGTTGACGCGTCGTCACCATTCATGCACAATGCTGAAAACCAAAACAAACCATTGTCATGAGCACAGCAACCGTTAAAAACACCCCAGTCAATTCCTCCGCAAGCAAATCCACCACCAAAACGGCTACTGCAGCCGCTAATGGGTCAACTGCCACACCTTCAGCTCTGTCTCTTATACACATCTGACGCTGCCGACGAAGATTGTCTAGTGGGGGTGGGGGGGGTGGGGGGGGGGGGGG
>JARFPV010000041.1 GCA_029288115.1 Akkermansiaceae bacterium
AACCTGTCCTCGCTTGTCAAGCTGGCGCAGCCGGCAGAGATCAAGGCCGCCGGGGTGAAGTCGACACTCAAACCGGACACGCTTATTGAGAGCTTTCAGGGTGACTGGAAAAAGAACTGGTTCCGCTACAGCAACAGCCAATGGGAGTATCGCACACACAGAGTTTACAACCCGCTCTGGAAGGCTCCCGCAGGTGCGCGTATTGCCTTGGACGTGAAGGCTGAAAAGGCGAACAAGTTTTCCTTCGGGATCGATCAACATGCGGCAGAAGTCAATCACCCAGGCGGCGGTGTCTGGAAAACGGTTACTCTGTCTTCTGCCGATTTTAAGAATGCTAATAATGAGCCCTTGGATAGTTGGCAGGGAATCAAGGAGTTACGCTTTGTTGCTGCCGAGCACCTTAGGCAAGGTAGGGGCAAGGATCAGAAACTGCGCCTTGTCGGAGGAGTCTGGAAGGGGGGAGAACCCGAGTTTCGAAACCTGCGCTGGGTGCAACCGGGATCTTTGCAGGATATTCACCCCAGAAACAACAAGCATTCTAACTACCAATGGACCACCGAGCACATGCAGGTTGGCGTGCGCTGGCAGCCGTTTATTGGTCGGCCCGGGAATAATCACCACGATGCCACACGGTCTGTCATTGCCAAGGACAGCAGTTATGTTCAGTTCTGGGTATCGTGGTCGGCGATGGAACCGACTCCCGCGCACATGGATTATGCCAAAAATCCATCGCCCGGGATGCAGGAGATCGAGCGTGCAGTCGCCCACTGTAAGAAACTGGGCCTTAAGGTGGAGTTTGTGTTTTTTCACGCACCTGCCTGGGCGACCATTGAAGGCAAACCGGGGGGGCACCGACCCAAGCCCGGCCTCTACGAGCAGTATGTCAAACGCATCGCCACGCATTTCAAAGGACGTGTCCACGCCTACCAGCTCGCGCACGAAGCGAACCTGCAGGGCATGATGAATGGTGCTGATATGGATTTTTACCTCAACGATGTGTTCATCAAAGGGGCAAAGGCTGTCCGTTCAGTCTATGATGCCGAGCCGCGCACCCCGGTGCTGATTTCCACCTCCGGGATGTCGCCCTGTGAGGGCTGCGGCACAACCATGGGGCTGGGAGTGAAGGGCGGCAAGGCGGTCGACAAGTTCTACGACATGCTTACGGCGACGCCGGAGCTGATGAAACTGGTCGATGCCCTGAACCTGAATGTTTCCGATCAGAACGACGGCTACGGGAATATGGATGGTCACTTTGTAACCTCATGCTGGGGGAATTATGAACTTGTCCGCGGTAAACTCGACTCCCGTGGATACGCGTCCAAGGGAGTGCTCTCGTCCGAATCATGGATATCATGGGACGGCAGTGGGCAGGCGGTGGATGTGAATGGCGATGGTGTCAAAAACGAAAAGGATGCTTACGAAAGAACCATTACCATTTTCGGCCAGTGTCTCGAGCGGGGGTTGAACACCATGAACCTGCCGTGGTCGGATAACTCAAGCGGCTGGTCGATGGGGTTGACGAAACGGCTCGACTACAATGGTCGGGTGAAGAAGCTCCGACCCGATATCGTGGTGCCATCTAACAATGGTGGGCCTGATGTGGTGACTCGTAAGCTCGGACTGCCTGGGAACGATGAGAATTTCACTATCCGCGACGGCAGTGGGTATGTCTTTACTGTTGATGACTATATTAACCCCGGCGACCCGAACCACCTGCACTATTACATCTGGCGCTGGTATGCCCAGATTTCTGGTGGCCCGGACGAGGTGATCCGCCATGCGAAAGCCGGGGAGGACGGCAATGATATCGTGGTCACCGGCAGAGGATTCACCGGCAATGAACGCTACCGCATTTCCTCCTACAACCGCAGCCGGAAAAGTTTCACCGTGCTGATCTACGCCAGTGGTGCTAATGGAAAAACGACAGCGAAGGTCACCATCCCCGCCACCGTGCAGTCGGGTATTTTTAAAGGTGAGGGCTTTGCGGAAAAAGAAAGTTACCAGGCACGGATCATTACCAAGGAAATCAGCCGTGAGAGTGGTAGCGATCAGCATGTAAGGTATGTTGAGACCGTTCCTGCTCAAGTGACAGATGACCGCCTGATGGTCACCGTTCCTGGAATGCAGCGCTTCACCACCATCGAGTTCGTGCTGGTGGCAGAGTAACCCAATGCTTCGGATATCCTGATATTCAATTGGGTTATCCTACAAAATGAGGAGGCGGGGTGTGTTGACAGATAACACTGGGGGGGGATAATCAACCACTAAAACAATATCTTTTCGCAACACACAGCAAACACACACAATCGAAGCAAACATATGAAAAATAACCGAACACTTGCTATATTAGCGCTGGCTGCCTTCTCAGTTGGCTCAGCACAGGCTGCAGACGTCCGCGTGACCTTTGACAATGGCAACGGAGACGGTGATTTTGGCAATCCGGTGAACTGGTCAACCGTGGTGGGAGGAAATAATGAACTCCCTGGCTGGTCAACTGGTTCTCCCAGCAATGCCATCATTCAGGGCGCGTTCACTGTCGACGTGACCTCGGCCTTCACTCCTGCAAACGACTTCACGCCACTGCTCACCCGGTTTGGCTCCACGCTGAACATCGGAGCGAACCTCAACCTTGCCAACACAGGTCTTCTTTTTGGCCAGATTGCGGGAAACACAGATGTTGTCAACCAGACCGCTGGGACTGTGACCACGAATGGGCTCACGATCGGTGAGGCTGACGTCACATTTACCATGACAGGTGGTGTGATGAATATTTCTGGCGGAATGCTCATGCAGAATGGTGATGGGGCAGTGTTCAGTTTGCGTGGAGATACCGCGACCATTTCTGCTGCATCCCTAACACTTGAGGCCGCAGATGCTACCACGGCACCAGGACTTGATTTTCGGCTTGGAGCTACTGGGATCAATCCGATTGCTGCAACAGGAGCATTTACGATCGGTGCCGGATCCACCTTGTCTGTAGACGGATCAAGCTACACAGGTGGCGCGGGACCTATCGACCTCGTTACTTTCGGCAGTAATATCGGAAGTTTTGCTGATCCCGCAGACATCAGCATTTCCGGATTCACAGGATTCAACACTTCAGTCGGTTACGATGCCGACAGCATGTTCATTAATTTGACGGCCATCCCCGAACCATCATCGGCAGCGCTGCTTGGTCTCGCTGGGCTGGCTCTTATCTTTCACCGTCGTAAGCAGTAAACGAGATGCCTCTCGTTATCTCATCTCGATTTTTCACAATACTAACCATGAACAAACACATAACGAACAAGAACAAGATCCTGACTGTCCTCGGTTGCGGTGTAGCGCTGCTTTTCACTGGATCGAGCGCCTATGCAGCGGCTACTGTCTGGACAGGCACCACCAATGATGTTTTTGGAACGGCCGGCAATTGGACTAATAACGCGCCTGGAGAAGATGGCGCGGATTCCCTCGCCACCATTGGCAATGGCGATACCGTCAATCTTACCACTGCATACACGAGCTCCGACCCATTTCGGCTCGAGCTCCAAGGGAATTCAACCCTGAATGTTTCTGCGGCGGTTACGGTGAACCGCTTGACTGATATCGGAGCAGGTAGCACCTTGAACCTTCTGGATGGAAGTGCCTTTACCATGCCCAAGATTAGCAGTGGCAACAACGAGGGATGGACGATTGACGGCACTCTGGAAATAAGTGGGGGAACCCATGCCTTCAACGAACGGCTTTTTGGTAGTGGAACGATTCGTGTGGTTGGGAATGATTCCGACATTCATTTTAACCAAATTGTGAATGCCCTGAATTATGAATTCGAATTTGATGCTACCGGTGTCAGTAGTCTGATCGGAGGCGGAACAGGAATAGGAACAAGCGGGGCGGGGCCCTACTGGAGTGCCTTGGGGACTTCGACGCTTACTGTGGATGGCTCAGCCTTTAACGGGACTGGCGCCTTCACCCTGCTTGAGACCACGAGCAATGCAGCAAGTACCTTCAATATGAGCAATGTGACTATTACGGGATTAGGTGCTGAGAACGTTGGCTGGACTCTTGAACAGGGTATCGATGGTTCGAAAAACATTATCACGCTGAACGTCATCCCGGAACCATCTTCCGCTGCCTTGCTCGGTCTCGGCGGACTGGCGCTCATCCTGCGCCGCAGGAAGTAATCTCACAATAAAACCACAACCTAACACAATGAAAACTAACAAGTTGAAAACCGAGAGGAAAATGAGCCCACTGTTTGCAAGCGCCTTGATGACTCTTGCTGCATCCACATCATCCCACGCTGCGACAAGCATCATTAGTGATACTTTTGACGTAGATAGTACCCCTGGAAACCAATTTCGCATCTACGAAAATACAATCGACGACGGCTGGCAAAAGGCAGTTGGTAATGCAGTAGTCGGTAACGGCGGTAGTGTGCCAGCTGGAACATCGTCACGTTGGACTATTGTTAGTGGCAGTTTGTCTAATGATAGCTCCTATGCCGCTCCGGGTTACCCTGAATCCAAGGTTGCAGAAGCACCTGTGTATAATTTTTTCAGTGGCGCAGGATCAACAGAAACTCAGCTTACCATCAGCTTTGATTACACGGTTGGAGCAGGTGATAAATTGTATGCGCATTTGTGGGGCATGATTGGTGTCTCAGATGATGATGGCGAATTTGTATCGAACATTGAGGCCAGTGCCAATGGTAACGCCAGTCTCAATGTTGGAACTGGCAATACCGCAGAACTGACGACCTATAACCTCAAGGATGGCGCTGCCAGTGGTTTCGGCGGTACTGCTACCGCGATTTCTGGAGAGTTAACAGGAAGTGGAACCTATACCACGACTTTTAGTATTGCTGGTCTTGGTATTGGAGGAGTCACTACTGCAGCAGACTTGGATTATTACCTGATTCAATTTGCTAAAGACGAAGACGGCACTGCTGGCACAACATCCATCGATAACTTCAGTC
>JARFPV010000087.1 GCA_029288115.1 Akkermansiaceae bacterium
CGACTGGGCTTCTACCCTGGACGATATGCGTATAGACCCATTTTCGAACACCGCTACCGGCGGGCGTTCCTTTCAGATCGATTACGTGCGTGTCGGTATGGTCGTTCCCGAACCCTCCTCCGCTTCCCTGCTCGGCCTCGGTGGCCTCGCACTGGTTCTCCGCCGCCGCCGCAAGTAATCCGGTCACAGAGCATCAACCATTATCAAATCCCACATCCCATTACGGGGGCGTGGGTTTTTTCGTATGGAGTGAGGTGTCGAGCCGCCGCTAAGGTGATGAAGAAAAACAACATCTCGATCAACGACGTGCATTTCTCCGGTGCCGTTTACACGAAACTGGCCGAACAGATTGCCGAGAAGGTTCTCGCGGAAATTGAAGCATCTGATGCAAGAAACTGGTAGGGGCGTCTCGCCGAGGCGACCGATATGTTAGGGCGATCGTCTCGCCGAGACGACCTACCCATGCCAAATGACGCTAACCAAGCGCGATCCCGATCACTTTCCTACTTATACAGCGGAACCATGTACTGTGGTCCGCGTTCTTTTTTAAACTGACGCGACGGCAGATCCTTTGCCTAGAAATCTCCTTGCACTGGGTATGAGCGTGTGGAGACTATTTGATCATGAAGCGTAGATCATTTATCAAAACCAGTGGAGCAGTCGCAGCGAGTGCTGTGTTTCCATCCTTTGCCATTGGTAAGCCTGGAAAATCCGCGAACAGCAAGGTTAACGTGGCATTCATTGGTTCCGGAGGGTGGATTGCCCGCCAGCCATACAACCAGGGGTGTAAAGACGAGAATCTGGTGGCTTTTTGCGATGTGGATCGCGAGCTGTGTGCGGAGAACATGAAAGCGTGGCAAACCACACAGCCATTCTATGAGGATTTCCGGGTAATGCTCGACAAGATGCACAAGGACATCGATGCCGTGGTGATATCAACGCCGGACCATACCCATTATGCTGCCACGATGGCCGCCATGGAGCGTGGTATTCACGTCTACGTGCAGAAGCCTCTTACCCATAATATTTGGCAGTCGCGCACTTTGTTAAAGGCTAAGGATAAATACAAGGTGGTCACCCAGATGGGGAACCAGGGTCATGCCGGATCCGGCATCCGGGCATCCGTTGAAGCATACCGGGCAGGCCTCATTGGTGATGTGAGTCAGGTCTTTGCGCTGAACAGCGGACCGGACATGAGGAAGGAAAGTATGCATTTTGATAATCCGGCAACCATGCCACCGCCAACCTCTCCCATCCCCAAGGGATTAAATTGGGATCTCTGGCAGGGGCCAACCGAAGCAAGGCCATTTTACGAAGGCTACATTCGCAAAAAGTGGCGGTCGTTTTATGACTATGGACTGGGAATGTTAGGAGACTTCGGTTGTCACACCCTTGACACACCCGTGTGGGCACTCGATCTGGACGCACCTACGATGGTGGAGTGTATCTCTCGCGAAAAATCACTCAAAGGAGTCATCCCGTCGGGAAGTCAGGTCGATTTCCACTTTCCTGCAAAAGGGGATCGTGGTCCGGTCAAGCTCACATGGTTTGATGGTCCACAGGACTGGGAGAAGGTCGGTCGTATCGACAAATTCGGGCTCAAAGCAGCAAACTCACTCGGGAGGGCGTGTTGGATGGTTGGAAGCAAAGGTGCCATCGGTTGTTGTACGCACGCGGGTCACCCAGCAATCGCACCAGGAGATTTGCGTAAGAGCTATAACGAGAAAAAGCCTGCCGAAACCATTGCCCGTGTCGAGGGTGGTCCATTCCGCGAGTGGTTGCGTGCCATCAAGGGAGAGGGACCTGAGCCGGGGTCGAATTTCACCTACTCTGCCAAACTCACAGAAATCATTCTGCTAGGTGTCCTCGCCCAGCGTTTCAACACACGTATCGAGTGGGATGCCAAAAATGCACGCATTACTAATCGTCCCGAGTTGAATGCTTTCGTCAACGAGCCCGTTCGCGAAGGGTGGGCATATGGGAATGACCTGTAACCCACGTCTGTATTTTTTAGGAGTGAATCGCTGGAAGTGATTACAGTGGAAATGAACCGCAATGTTGCCCGTATAACGCGCCAGTTCGGAATCGCTTTTTCTGGCCTGATAGTGTTTCTAACAGCTAATGCTTCCTTGGGGGAGGAGGCTTCTCCGTCGAACGAATCCCCTCGTATCGTCAACATCGTCAATTTCATCCGCCAGTGTGAGCCGCGTATCGAATGGATCACGGAGGAGGTTCTTTACAACACCGTGGTCGAGCAGATCAAGAGCATGAACAAACATCAGCTGAGGGGAACTTTCCTTTTGCAGTATGATTCCCTGATCGATGTGAAGTATCAGAAGTTGCTGAAATCACTTCCTGCGGAACAATATGAGCTTGGTGTCTGGTGGGAAATCCCGCAGCCCTTGGTTGAGCAGAGCGGTTACAAATGGCG
>JARFPV010000209.1 GCA_029288115.1 Akkermansiaceae bacterium
GATTGAAAACACACCGTACAAATTTTAATCAGCAAGCTGGTCGTAACATACGTTCCGGTTATGTGCTCATGGAGTGTATCATCGCATTTGGGTTATTTGCCGCGGTGGCAGTGTCCTTGGTCGAGGCGTTACATATGACGAGCCAGACGGCGTCGACAATTCGAGATGAAATGCGCATCGAGCAGATTTTGCGCAGTGCGATGACCAATGCTCTGAGCCAACCCAATCTTGAGGAGGGGAGTGAGACGATCGATCTCACCGAACTAACAGGTGATGAAGAGTCAGACTTCCCCGGCGAAATCGAAACAATTATCGAGCCGCTAGAACTGGAAAACGAAGACGGTCAGTTACTGCAGAATATGTACAGCATCAAAGTCATTTTTTATTGGCGTGGTGCAGATGGCGAGTGGCAGCAGCAAAGTGCTGAGACGTGGCGATACGCAAACCTATATCGGCCTTAGAGCGAGGTATGAAAATCAAACCTAACAAAAAGAGCACGCTTCGCGGCAGGGGGTTTACCCTGTTGGAGGTGGTGGTGGCGCTTGGAATGGTAGGTATGCTGGTCGGGATGATTTTCCGCATGTCACGAACGTCCATCGAACTTAGCCAATCGGTTGTAGATGAACAGAGCGTGACGATGGAGAGGAACGCCTTTTTTAACCTGCTGAAAAATCATTTTGAGCAAATCCCGGGAAATGCTGTGGTTCGCCTGGAGCCCTTTGAAGCAGGTGCAGGAAGTGTGAAACGAAATTTGTTTGAGCTTACGTTTCAGAATGTGCCGATGTCATTTAATTGGGGAGAAGTGCCCATGACAGCCGAGGCTGTGCAGCTCGCCACCGTGGAGCAGAGGGATGGCTTTGTGGATGTTGTGCTGCGTTTTTACGACGAGGAGATTCTTGAGGACTCTGATTCAACGGGAGATGATCTAGCCGAGCCGATTGCAGAAATCACTCTAATCGAAAATATGTTTATGTGTGAGTGTGAGGTTGTGGATGGACGTACGTTGGAGCAATTAACCGATTGGGATAACAACGGCCAGTTGCCGTTGCAAGTGAAGTTTTATTGCCGGTTTGAGCCATCATCAGATATCGTCGAACAAACATTCTGGGTGGTGCCAAAGCAGAACCCTGAAGTTGTTTTCAGACAAATCATGCAGCAGAACCCCGCTGGTCCACAGGTGAATCCGGGTGTTGGAGTTCCAAGCATCGATGTTCCAACCGGAAGTGGTCGTGGTAGTGGCGATACGCGGGGTAGCGGAAGGCCATCGCTACCAAGGCCAGGTAGAGGGGGAACACCAGGACCTCCAGGAAGATAACAGAAATGAAACAAGGCATTCCAAATAAAATCAAGGCATCCGGCAGCGCGCTGATTGCCGTGTTTTGGATTATGGCAATCCTTGCGTTAGCGGTGTTTTCTGCCGTGCGTGTGGTTTATCTTGATGCAGATGTTGCTGCCGCGCAGGTTAACGGCTTTGAAGCTCTGCAAGCTGCAGAGCGTGGTATTTCAGTGGCGGTAAATCCGGCCATAGAACGTGACGACCCACTACTGAACTGGGCTGATGAGGAAAAGGAGATTAGCTATCGTGCCCGTATCAGGTCTGAAGCAGCAAGGTTCAATATCAACGTGCTTTTGCTCAGAAAAGATAAACAGCTACTCACCGATATATTTACCGACTGGGGATTGGTGTTGGAAGATGCGCAGATGCTGGTGGACAATCTGACGGACTGGGTGGACGCGGGGGATCTGACTGAGCTCAATGGTGCCGAAGTCGATTGGTATGAGGAACAAGGAAGGCCAAATCACCCGTTTAACCGGCCATTTTACAGTTTGGACGAGATGCGATTGGTCAAAGACATGCAGATGCTGGAACAAGCGAACCCTGATTGGCGGGATTGGTTTACCGTGTGGAGTAATGGAAAGCTTGATATCAATGAGGCGCAACCCGAACTGATTGCGGTGGCGGCGGAGGTGTCCATTGATGACGCGCAGGACCTGGTTGAGCACGTGTTGGGGGAGGACCGTGAACGAGATACAGAAGACGATCAGCGTATTCAGAATTTGACTGAAGGGCTTGAGATGTTAGGTGTTTCCGAGTTCCAGCGACCAATTATTGAACCTCGCTTAACGGTGCAGGACACTACCACTAGGATTACCAGTCTTGGGCAAGCCGGAACAGTTCGACGCAAAATCACATTAATCCTCAGAAGCCGCACAGGTCAGCCAGCCATACTCAGCCGCAAGGAAGAGATTGTTCCGTAATTGCTTCATTTATTTATTCAATCATTCATTTCAAAACCATTGAGCAGCAAATCTGACAGCACAATCATTGTTCCCGGTCCAATCGGCTGGGAAATGTGGCAGGGCACTCCCGAAAAAGGCTACAGCCGGACTCTTGAGAACGGACCGATGGCGGCATCCGATCTTGAGAAAATTC
>JARFPV010000232.1 GCA_029288115.1 Akkermansiaceae bacterium
TGAGGATGTAAGACCCTCCAGTGAATAGCGGAAACCCCTGGATAACATGACCTTTTTTCGTGATCACTTCCATGGCATCAAAGCCGTGAGCAATACCAGCATTTGGCTCAAGAATGGCTGTGGCAATCGCCTCGGGTGAACGTCCCAACCCCCACTGGTCCAGTGCCGGCCCAAAATCAACCCCTGTGCCATTAACCTGATGGCACATGTAACAACGCGCGATTGCCGCCTGCCCACGTTTCACGTCTCCTTTCAAAGCAACAACCTGGGGGACGGTCAGCTTGGTAATTGCCGGGCCATCGGTCGCCACCTTGTAATCCTGGTTGGGCAGCAGGGCATTCGGCTTTTTGTTGAGGCCCTTCATCTGGCTAGCGTAATCCTTCCAAACGTGCTGACTGCGATTTTGCAACCACCATCGAGCAAGTTTCCGGGTGTCATCGGGACCAGATTCTGCGACCGCAACCATGGCTAGGGCAGCTTCTTTGGTTGGGATAAATCCAAGTGCCGTCAGGGCATCCTTGCGGTGTGAAAGCGGAATACCCACCGACAAAGCACGCATTTTAAATCCTTCAATACTAGCTGCCGGATGCAACCTCCACGCGAGCCGGGCGAAGCCATCCGACCACTTAAGCGGATCAGAATGCCCCAATGCCTTGAGTAGCACAGGATACATCCCAGCTTCTTTATCGGTGCACGCGGTACCGATGGCTTCCAAATACCAGCGGTCACTCCCTCGGTACGTTTTTGCCAACTCGAGGATGATTTCCTGTGTTTCTTCCAGACTACGGTAGCGCAAGGCCAGGGAAACTTCACGGCGCACGGCAATCGATGGGTCACGCGCCAAGGTTTTGGCATTCTCTAGCAGCTTGTGATCAACAAATCGCAAGGCACGGAATGCAGCAATGCGCATCTGCGGATCCTTCGATCGGGTCAGCACATTTTCCACCTCCGCAATCCCCTGCTTTCCTAGCTGGGCAAGCAACCAAACCGCACGGGCTTGTAGGTACGGGTTCGGGTCGCCTAGCAGTTTCTTCACAGCAGGGACTGAAGCCGTTCCACCTGCTTTGAGACGGGTAAATCCAGCATTGCGCACGTTGTTAGCCGGACTCTTCAGTGCCGCAATTTGTCCATCGAGGGTATTGATATCAAACTTGGGAGGACGCGGGTTATCACCTTTCTTGGTGATGCGGTAAATCGCCGCCGTGTAATCGGCATCCCTCATGGCGTGACCACCGACACCAGGGTCAAACCAGTCGGCAACATAGATTGCACCGTCCGGCCCCACCGTCACATCAGACGGCCGGAACTGGGTGGCAAGACTGGCCTTGGCAGCAGCATTGTCAGAAAATTCGTTCGCACGCTTTGATCGGAAAAAATCAAAGCGCTCGAGCTTGAAACCCGCACCATCCGGTTTGGGAAGGTAACCAAAAATCACGTTCCGTGCGGCCTCCGCCGAAAGCAATAAGCCTTGGTAATTTCCTCCCAAACTTCCATTTTCGTAGAAACAAATACCCGTCGGTGAGCCATTACCATAAACATCCCCCGCCGGGATGGTGCCGGGGTCTTCCTGACGCCACTCGGCAATCGGAGCGGCTTGCCCAGGACGACGCTCGGTCTGCCACTTGCGCGCGCCATCATCCGATGCAAATCCCATATTACCGTATTCCATCAGCCAGGTTGTCCGGCACGCGGGCGGGTCGTCGTTATCATTCTGAAACACATCACCGAATGAGGTGACTGTTTCCTCATAACTGTTACGCATATTGTGTCCGATCACACGTAAGCCAGTACCGTCTGGATTGACACGCAGGGCAACGGACCCAACATAGACCTGTCCGTCATCGCTCTTAAGCCCTGGCTTGCCACCCTGATTTGGCCCCGCGTCAGAAACCGAGGGTGAACCACCTTTGTAAACACTACCGACACGCAGCGTCCAACCGTCCTTGTCTTTGACAATGTGAGTGCCCGCATTGCCGGTATTAAAATACCACTGCCCACTCGGCCCAGCCGTCACAGCATGCAAACTATGGTCGTGATCACGGCCACCAAAACCAGTTAACAAAGTCTCTTTCTTGTCCACATTGGGATCAAAGACAGCATCACGATTTACATCGGTATAGACCAGTAAGTTAGGCGGCTGGGAAACAACCACCTTGTTATCGATTACCGCGACCCCGAGCGGAGCCACCAATTCCGGATCCTGGACAAAGGCATGGCTCTTGTCAGCCTTACCATCACCATCACTATCGCTGAGCACCATGATGCGGTCCCCTTTCGGCAAACCTTTGAAATTTTTGTTCCGGAACATCCGGTAATTCCGACCCTCAGCCACCCAGACACGACCCTCAGCATCAACATCCATATTGGTCGGGTTGTAAAACATCGGCGAGACTGCCCAGAGAGTGACCTCGTAACCATCCGGCACGACAAAGGAATCAGCCGGGATATGAGGCAGCGGATCAGCTGACACGTGAAGTGCCCCGAGAGCTAAAAACGCGCAAAGTAACAGGGAAGATGGTTTCATTGGCTCTGTTACGACCGTTCATCACGGTTTTTTCATCGTATCTATTGAGGCGGTTGGATAGCAACACTAACCGTCTGCTTTTTACCCCATAGGCGATTCGTGAGATTGATCTGCCAGATATTGTTACCGAGGCCTTTGACCGAAACAATCTTACAGTTTTTCGAACCGGCAGCTACCAACTTTTTCTTACTATAAAAGGTAAGGCATCCCTCTTGGGCACCGGCATCGCTGAGGTGAATGACGACCTGTTTTGAACTGACGAGGATGTTGTCTACTTCTGTCGCTCCGATAGAGAGATGAAGGTTCGAGCCGATCAAGGTAGGCTGGTCAGATGCGAGTGGCGTAAACCGGAACAGGCCCGACGACAAGGGCTCAATCTTGGGGAGGACGTAGGAATTTTTGATAATGCCTATGAACTTGTTGTTCCAGAAATCAAAGACCGCGGTATCGGAATCTAACGGAATTCCTGCGTCTTTGAAATCAAGGGTGATATCCATCGGCTTGTCGGTGGCGTTGTAGAGGTTGTAGACGGAGAAGTCACCATAGGGTCGACTGGCCGAGAACCCGAAGATTTCGTTATGCGGCGATTTCCCAAGCGTCAGCAGTTTTGCCGGCTCGCGACTCCCGGGTCGCATGATTTCGAAATTTCGCCACAGCGGTTTGGCATCTGGAGAGTTCAGCGGCTCACTGGTCATGGCCGTGCCACCAACAAGACAAACCGTGCTGTGCCACGTGCGCCACATCCCTTCACCTTGCCTTACTGGCCCGAGGTTACGGCTTTCCAATTTCTGCCCAATGTAGGCGACATCAGCATCATTCTGCCACCAGACGTTGTCGAAAATCTGGAAACGCAACACCGACTTCAGGCACTTGTCGAAGTGCGCCGGATGGGAATCGGGCCCGACGCGAGCTGCGTCGATAAACCCAACCACACCTCGCGTTGGCGAGCCGAGGCAGGAAAGGATATACATTTCCTCACCAGCAGCTTCACGGTAGAGCGTGTAAAGATCCCGGAAGACTTGCATGCGGGTTTTGGTCGGATCGACAAATTGATTACCGATGCCATTAAAGTCGATCTTGATATAACCAAAGCCACGGTCACGTGCGTCCTTGATGATGTTATAGAGGAATTTCTTAGTCTTCGGATGGTCCGGGTTCACCCATTTCGCGCCAGCAGGGTGGAATGAATTGGCATTCATGAAGGTCTCGATACCCTTGGCATTTCTCTGCAGTGCCTCCGGGTTCGCCTTTGCCCAAGGATGCTCCGGATGAATCATCAGTGGTGCAAACCAGACCCCGGGGATATTGCCCGACTGCCTGATACGCTTGGCCATGGCCGCCATGCCGTCGGGGAATTTTTTGTTTCCGCTCCAGTCGCCATCCATCTTCTGATAGCCGTCATCGATCTGGATGATCCCCCGGCCAAAGGTGTTCGGGTTCTCCTCGATAACCTTGGTAACATTCAGGACATGAGCGGCATCGATCTTGGTGGTACGATCATACCAGCTGCACCATCCGTAAACTGCACCGCGATGTTGACGCGTGCCATGGGTTGCCGCTACCCAGCGTGTCCAGACATCGGTCGAGGTGCTTGCCGGCTCAAACGAAACGATCATTTCCTCACTTCTCCGGCTCTCCCCTGCCCGCACGAGCACACCATCCATACTGACGGAGGCGACCAGTGCCTGGTTCACAAACTGCACTGAGGTGTAGGCTTCTGCCGGGCCTACGGGTCCCGCAAGAAATCCGTCGCCATTGGCACGATAAATCATCGCCGCTTCATTGTAGCGGTCTTTGGCAACGTCCAGTGTGACGGCATCCTTATCCTGCATCAAGGGGGTAACCAACCATTCAGATGGTTTCTCCACCTTCATGCGGGAGCCTTTTCCCATGCGCGTATCCAACAAATCAAATGCCACCAGGTTCACGTCCTTGTCGCTGAAATTATGAAACACACCCTGGATAGTGAATGCCTTCAGGTTCTGTAACTGCTTCAGGGTAACGGTGTATTGGAACGGTGAGCCGTCTTTGCCAAATGTCGCCTGGCTGATGTTAGCCAAACCAAATGGCGTCTCCCCCTGGCTATGACGCACTTTGCCAATCAGCTTCATGCCATTGCTGCTGATGCGTTGCCCGTTGCCATCAGATTTAAAAATCACCACCGATGCTGCCGAGAATTCGGAAAAACCTTGAGCATCGATTTCAACGTAGGAGCCGCTATCAGCAAACCGAACCCATGGCTCGGCAGCTTGGGTAAAGAAGTGAAGTCCGAACAAGGCGAATGTGAGCAGCAGAATGTTTTTCATATTCTTGATTGATAACAGCCTCAGATCGTCTGATCTGGCTTTAGCTATAAATCACCCAAAACCTGGCACTTGCCCATCCCCTCTTTGTAGGAGGCATCACTCAAATCCCGGCATACTACCGATACGCCGTATATTCAGTCCCCGCTTTCAAAACGGGCACTCCACGGGGAATGGCAACCTTCGAAGGCCCGCTAAGCAACCCATGCTTGACGAGAAACCGGTCCGTCAACCCCACCGACCAGTAGAAGTACGGGTTGCGAGGATTGCG
>JARFPV010000243.1 GCA_029288115.1 Akkermansiaceae bacterium
GGTCTCTACCTCGAACCGATAACGGTCATCCAGCGATTTCAATTCTCTCATCAGAGCGCACCAGGCTTCGTCCTGGAGCAGCGGCTCGCCGCCAGTTAAAATGATATTGTGGCAGGGCAGTGATGAGACCCGCTGCACCACCTCGGCTACGTCCAGTTCAACAATATGATCCTCTTTTTTGAATTTCTCATATCCGGGAGACGTGTCGTTTTCGTGTTCCCAAGGCGTGCCCTCCCAGTTCCAGGTGTAGTCGGTATCGCACCATCGACAATGGAGGTTGCATAACGATGCACGGATAAAAACCGATGGTACACCGGCGCTTACGCCCTCTCCTTGCAGGCTATGAAAAATCTCCGGTCCGCCGTCGAGCCGAGCTAGCTTGAGCATCATCTCCGCCATGAAATGGGGTTGTTAAAGTTGCTTGAAAACCTTCTCAAGAAGTTTCTTGGTGGCAATGATGCCATCGTCCTCGGAGAGCTTGGCGCCCGAGTATTCGACGCCGACGTAGCCCCTGTATTGAGAAGCCGCAACGATTTTCATCATTTTGACAAAATCTGTATTCACTTCGTTACCCTCGGCATCGAATGTTCCGCTCTTGGCACTAACGCCTTTGGCAAAGGGGATAAGATCCTTCATTCCCTGATAGCGGTCATACTTGTGGAAGTTACCAAAATCCGGCAGAGAGCCGCAGTTGTCCATAGCCACGGTTTTAAGCACTCCGGCAAGCCACGCCCCATCGGACGAGAGACCACCGTGGTTTTCCACGATCACATTAATCCCGTGACCTTTGGAAAAGGTCGACAGCTGGGTCAGTCCATCTACCACGCGCTTGGCAAGTTCCTCACGGCCGCCCGGTCCACCTGCGTTCACCCGGATCGAGTGGCAGCCGAGAAACTTCGCGGCATCAACCCACTTCTTGTGATTATCCACCGTCTTGCTGCGGCCTTCCTTGGTATTGGCGCCGAGCTGGCCCTCACCGTCACACATGATAAGGACATTTTTGATGCCCTCGCCATCGGTCCTTGACTTGAGGTCCTTGAGGTAAGCCATGTCCTTGGCATGTTTTTTCATGAACGAATTCACATACTCAACAGCATCAATGCCGAATTTGTCCTTGGAATACTTTGGGAAATCCAGATTGCTTAGCTTGCCGGCTTTCAGCGTGCGGTGCAGCGACCACTGGGCGAGAGAGATTTCGAAACGAGGTTTTTTTCCACCTGTTTTTTCAGCACACGCAGGCAGGTAACTGCCAGCGAGGGCGATTCCGGTAGTCTTGAGGAATTGGCGGCGCGATGTGGGCATGCTGTTCAACTTAGGTTTTTCCTCATTTCTTGCAAGCACATTGGCGTGCATGTGCTATGTCTCATACATGAGTATCATCACGCGCAGGGGAGACGATGGGAATACAGATGTTATGTACGGTGGCAGGATGCCCAAGACCTCGCCTGAGGTTGTGGCGTGTGGCTGTGTCGATGAACTGAACGCCGCGCTTGGAATGGTGCGTGTTTCCGGTGTTCCGGAGGCGGTGGTAGAAAAGATCGACACCATACAGAAGCATTTGGTCTCCCTGATGGGGCTGCTTTCCGTGCCCATTGAAAAACGCGATAAGTATTTGTCCGATGGATACCCGTCCATTGGTCAGGATGATCTCGATTGGTTGGAAAGCATCGCCGCGGAAATGCCCACCAAGTTTGATGGCTGGGCACGCCCTGGTGCTGCTGGTGACCCTGGAGCGGCGTGGATGGATATGGCGCGTACCATTTGCCGCCGGGCCGAGCTCAGTGCGTGGGACATGGGGGAGGGGGCAAGCCACGATGCGTGTAAGTTCCTCAATCGGTTGTCCGATATTCTATGGCTCTGGGCGAGGGAGCTTGAAAAGGCCGCTGGTTAACCCAGCAGATATTTCAGGACGATGGTCACGGCTCCACCGGTCATGGCTATCGAGGCAGTGAACCAGTGCCAGCCGAGTTTTGTTCCCTTGTGTGCCCACATGCCTAACAAAAACCCAAATAACATACCCGAGATATGTGCGGTATTTCCAACGGGTATGATATTTCCCATGCTAAGCAAGAAACAGATTCCTTGCCAGATGAGGAAGAACCGCAATGTGCGATAGGTGAAGCCTTCCAAGAATCCCGTGTAGCGAGGCCATGCTCCCCACATAAATCCAGCCATCGCATAAACGACGCCGGAAAACCCAATTCCATACCCACCTATTTCAAGTTGATAGGTTGTGCTGACAAATGCCGCCACGACAAAAAAGGCGGCGGTTTTCAGGCTGCCAAGCCCTCTTTCCATGAGAGTGCCGAGCTTGACCAGCCAGTACATGTTGAATGCCAGATGCCAGAGTTTTACGTGGATAAATGCGCTGGCAATCATTCCCCACCACTGACCGTGGGCGAGTTCATACTTGGCGGTAGCACCCAGTTTGACCATCAGCACCGAGACTTCACCACCCTCATTCGTTGCACGGTAGATCAGCAGAAAGACGCTGATACACCACAGCAGTGAGGCGTAAGTCACCACCGGCAGGAGGTCGACAAAGCGCTCATACAGGCGCGACCGGTGCCCAGGGCCAGCATCAGCGGGGTTCTCTGGAGGGAACTGGAAACGCATCATTGGCGTGATCTTGCTAGATCATATCCGCGGCGGCAAGTGCTTACTGATGGAGCGAGAGGAGTCGCTTCGACTCCTTGATCAAAAAATCGATCTCCATGAATGGATCAGCGGAGATATCCGACCAGAGGATACGGCCTTTTTCATCGATAAGGAAGGTTCCGTGGAGAGGTTCATTTTCAAAATCATCGTGCGCGGTGTATTTTTTGAAGATGTCCTTTTTGAAGTCTGAGATGATGGGGAAAGGGATGTTGCCCTTTTTGTAGTTGGTTTGCGATTTTTTCAGGTCGCTGACGTCGTCGGTGGAGATGGCGAGGATGGGGAGCCCTTCTTTTTTGAAGTCGGGGTATCGGTCTGCCATGGCGGTGAGTTGTTCGGTGCAGTGGAGGCATCCGGCACCGAGATAGAAAACGAGGATGAGTGGCTTGCCGTGGTATTGGTTCAGGGAGATGGTTTTGTTGTGCTGATCGGGTAGGGTGAAGCTGGGGGCCGCTGGAGGCGTCCAGTGGAGCGGGCCAAGGCTGTCGAGCTTAGGTCGGGCGAGGAGATCCTTGGCGGGTGTGTGTGGCTGGCGCCAGTCGTCGGGGTAGCCGAATTGTTTGGCGATGGGAGCGAGCCGGGCAAAAACGGGGGATTTGATTTCGATTTCGGAGGAGAATGAGCGTAGCTCGTCGAAGCCGGTTTTGATGAGGGGGGCGTCTTTATTGATTTGATGCAGGACGTAAATCGATTTGGCCAGGGGAATGGCCTCTTTGTTGTTCTTTTCAATTTGTTTTTTCGCGGTTTCTGCAGCTTTGGATTTGTCACCAAAAGCTAGCTCGTAAGGGGCTCGGTTGATGTTAGATGGTCGTTTGGCCATGGCTGTCAGTGCAGCTTTGAGATCGCCATCCATAGCTGCGAGGTAGCCGCGCAGTTCGGTGAGGTTGTTCTCGAATGTCTTGATCTTTTTCTGATGCTGGTCGTGTGCTTTTTTTTCCGCCGCCTTGGTGTCCTTTTCGTTCTTTTTCTCCTTGGCGGCTTTTTCGCGTGCCTTTTGTTTTGCCTGGTCTTGGTCTGCCTGGGCCTGAGTCAGGTGGGTGTCAATCGTGCCGATGGTTTGTTGCAGCTCGGCCTTTTGCTTGTGGTGGTACTGGGCCACGCCGATGAGCCGGAGGCGTGATAGGTCGTCTTCGGGTTTCGGGAGTTTTTCCAGCCAAGGTGAGTTGGCAGTTTCGAGGGCTTCTTGCCAGAGCTCGGATTTTTCCAGGAACTGGATGAGCCTCATGCGTCCGTATCGTGCGGAGGCCTTTTTCTTCTCCGGGGTGTTGAGGGTCGGGTGGCGTGGATTGGTGAGCAGGGATTTTGCCATGTCGATGCTAGCGCGCACCTTGCCGAGGTGGGAGAAGTTACGCGACAGCCACTCGTTGTTGTGGGCGTAGTTGTGGATTTGGTCCGGGAGCAGGAACCAGTCCTGCATGTGGGCGTGGTCGATGCGTGCGGACGCCTGCTGCTGCCAGACGGCGTCGTGATATCGTTTGGCCTTGGAGTAGATATGTCCGGGCATATGCCACATATGAGCGATCCCAGGTGCGGCGTTGCCGAGTTTTGCGGCGGAATCGAGCGCTTGTTCATGTTTCCGGTCGTCCCAGAGATGGATGGCATAGTGGTGTGCCGGGTGATTGGGGTTCTTGGCGAAAACTTCTCCGAGGATGGCGTCGAGGCCGATGTAGGTGGTGATCGGGATGCCCTTGCGCATGAATTGCCAGCGTCGGCAGACCAGGAGGGCCTTGGCCTCTATATCATCGGGGTAGGCGAGGATGAGGTCTTCGTAGGCGCGGAGGAAGTTTTTCCGGCGTTTGGTGATGTCCTTTTCTTTTTTGTCGTCGTGGTATGCGATCTCGGCGTCGAGGGATGCTTTTTCGTGTTCGGTTATGTTAAGGCAGACTTTTTTCAGGAGTTCGACGGCTTTTTGGATGAATGCCTTTGCCCGTTTTTCATTTTCGTAGTTCGCCTGTGAAAGCCCCCAATAGGCCATTGCGCAGTTGGGGTCGTGGGCGAGGATGGCGCGGAACGAGCGTTCTGCTTCGTAGTACCAAAAGCCGTGG
>JARFPV010000274.1 GCA_029288115.1 Akkermansiaceae bacterium
GATTAATTTTCGCCGGGCGTTCATGACATGGTAGCGTGCGGTGCTAAATGCCCAGGCTTTGAAATTGCTGCCGGGCTGGTATTTGTCCCGTTTTTTCCAGAGCGTCACATTCACCTCCTGGAGGATGTCCATGTAGTCGGGGTGCGTAGGTAGCAGCGACCGGATATACGCCGCGATCGCCGATTGATATCGGGTGATCTCGTGAATGAAATCATTCGGAGTCTGTGGGTCATTCGCTTCCATAGATTAATCCACCTGCTAATGTCGCAGGATTGGCATTCGTGTACAAAAAAATGCCAACGGAATGTTATTATCGGATGCTTTGACTTCATCCCTATCCCGGATAGGTGCCGTAGATGTAATCGTAAAGGGTGTCGATGACGCCTTCCCGTTCTGCGACGATTCTACGCGTCAGGTCGCCGCTCGAGACCACCCCGATGAGCCGGCCGTGACTGACGACCGGTAGGTGGCGGAATCTTTTCTCGGTGACCACCTGCATGGCATCATGCACGGTGAGTGAGGGCTTCACAACGACCACGTCCTTGGACATGACATCATGCACCTGGGTGGTTGAAACATTGGCCCCTTCTGCAAGGACACGGTAAACGATATCACGTTCTGTAAGCACTCCGATGACCCATTCCTCATTCATGACAAGTAATGCTCCCACCCGCTCATCCTTCATGAGTTTGGCCGCCTGCTCGATGGTAGCCTCTGGATCGACCTTGCAAATACGACCGTCATTTTCGCGAATTATGTCTGATAGTGAAAGTTCCATACTACCGTTTTAGAGAATGTGTGGCATTGTGTCAACAAACACTCACAAATAGCCACATCGTTAAAAAACCACGTGGACAAGAAAGATTGCCACCCCAGGCAGCGTCACATACCCTATGGCACAACAATCCAACTCAATGCAACGACGTCAATTTCTACAAAAGGCAGCAGCCATCGGTGGCGGCTTAACGATTCTTCCGAGTGGATCGGTTTTTGGTCAAAGCGCGAACGGTAAATTGAATATCGCGTTGATTGGATCGTACGGCAGAGGCAAAGCGCATTGGTCGAGCATCGGAAAAGAGAACGTGATTGCCATCTGTGATGTGGATGACAAACACCTGGCGCTTGCTGCCAAAGAATTTCCAAAGGCAAAAAAATATCACGACTGGCGGAAACTTCTCGACGCAGAGAAGACACTGGATGCCGTGGTGATCAGCACACCGGATCACACCCATGCGTTTATCGCCAACTGGGCACTGAACCGTGATCTTCACGTCTACCTTGAGAAACCGCTCGCAATCACCTGTGAGGAAGCGCGGATCGTGCGTGCCAACTACCTCAAGCGCAAAGACAAGGTGGCCACCCAAATCGGCACGCAGCTTCATGCGGGAGCGAATTTCAGCCGTGTCCGTGAGCTCATCAAAGATGGTGCGATTGGGGAACTGAAGGATGTGCACGCCTGGGGTAACCGGCAGCATCCCAAACCTGGATACCTTCCTGCCGAAGGGAGCCCTCCGAAGCATTTGAACTACGATCTGTGGCTTGGGCCGTCACCGCATCACCCATATAACCCTGGCTACTTCAAAGCCATGAGGGGGCCTGGATCAAACTGCCTCAGCTGGAACATGTACTGGGACTTTGGCGCGGGGCAAGTTGGTGACATGGGAAGCCACACCATGGATCTTGCCTGGAATGCGCTGGATGCCGATTTGCCGACATGGGCAAACGCTACAGGCGATGAGTATAACCCGGACGTTACACCCGTGAAGATGGCTGCTTCTTTCGGAATTCCAGCCAACGACTGGCGACCTGAGATCCGACTCAACTGGCATCAGGGAGGGGCGATGCCCAAGTCACCAACAGACATCATTGACCTCAAAAAAATTGGTCACGGGGTGATGTTCAAAGGTGACAAGGGGTTTCTTATTGCGGATGCGAGACGGCGGATCCTCATGCCATACGGACGTGATGCGAACATGAGCTACTACGATCGCCGCGACCCCAAGGAGATGCATCCGAATGTGGGGCATTTCCAAAAGCAATGGATCGATGCCGCCAAATCAGGCAAGTGCGAGACCGCTTGTGACTTTGAGTATTCTTCCAAAATGATCGAGACCATGTTGCTTGGTCTGGTCGCTTACCGTGCCGGTGGCAAAATCGCCTACAATGGTGCCACCGGCAAGTGTGACACCCCGGAAGCTACTGCGTTTTTATCGAAGAAATACCGCGACGGCTGGACGATCGACGGCTAACAGCAGGTTCGATGCGCGTTTCACTGCGCCGGAACCAGAGCAGCAGGCTTCGCAGCAATCGCCTTGTGCACGGTTTCCGCGATAATTTTCGCGCCTGCGGCGTTTGGATGGATCTTGTCGGGAAACAACTGGGGCTTACCGCTTAGAGCGGTGTAGAGGTCGATGATTTTTACCTTCGCTTTTTTTGCAACCGCATCGAGCGCCGGCTTTACCTCTGTCCGGATGGTTTTGTCTGAGATCCCCCATCGCTCCGGATAAGCTGGCACCGGATAACAAACCCAGATGGTAGGTTTGCATTTGAGTGATCTAAAACTCTGGATCATCTCCACATAGTTGGCGACATACTCAGCCTTGTGTTTCCAGTTGTGCGGTTTGGTGTCGTTAGTGCCTAGTTTGATAACGACGACATCCGGCTCAAACGCAAGAGCGGCTTTGTAGGCACCTAATTTCCAGTAGGGCTTGTCGCCTTTTTTGAGCATCGTCGCGCCGTTCACACCGAAGTTCTTCACTTGGTAATCTTTCCCTAACAATTTGCCGAGCTGCACCGGGTAATTGTTCTGGCCCCTGTTTTTGACTCCCGCTCCGAAGGTGATGCTGTCGCCGACACATGCCACTTTAATAACTTCTTCCGCATTCACCGACAACATGGGGAATGAGAATAAACAACACATCGTGGCGATGGCTAAATGGCAGGCTCTATGATTCATGGCGCAGGTCTTACGAAATTGTCATCCTGAGTGCAAATTTAATAGGGTGTGATTATGGAGTGGGGACTTGTAGTCACCGACTTCCTGTCATGCGTCATGCGGGTACATCCTTCGCATAACAGGGAGATGCGG
>JARFPV010000385.1 GCA_029288115.1 Akkermansiaceae bacterium
GAAGTCCCAGAAGCGGCGTGCGTCTGCGAAGTCGGTGTGACCACCGAAGACACCGACGGTGCCGTCGCCGTGTCCCCACCATGCGTCCTTCATGTGGACGTGGTAGATGCGGTCGGAGAAGGTGCGGATGAATTTGACGTAGTCGACGCCTTGGTAACCGAGGTGTGACGGGTCGTAGTTGAAGCCGAAGCGTTTGTGGCCGTTGACGGCTTCGATGGCGCGTTCGGTGGAAGCGATGTCGAAGGCGATCTCGGTGGGGTGGACTTCGAGGCCGAAGTTGACGTCTACTTCGTCGTAGACGTCGAGAATCGGGGTGAAGCGCTTGGCGAAATCATCGAATCCGGCTTGCAGGTATTCCTGTGAGGTGGGTGGGAAGGAATAGAGGGCGTGCCAGACGGATGATCCGGTGAAGCCGTTGACGGCTGGGGTGATCGGGTGTTTGCCACCGGGACGGGCGTCCATGAACTTGCGTAGCGCACGACCGGTGTTAGCCATTTCTTCGGCGGCACGTTGGCGGACACCTTCGGGATCGCCGTCGCCCCAGATTTCAGGGGAGAGGATCGCCTGGTGGCGTTCGTCGATGTTATCGCAGACGGCCTGTCCGACGAGGTGGTTAGAGATGGAGTAGCAGTCGAGGCCGTTGTCCTGGAGGAGTTTCCATTTGTCGGCGACGTAGGAGTCGTCTGCGAGAGCGGCGCTGACATCGAAGTGGTCGCCCCAGCAGGCGAGTTCTACGCCATCGTAGCCCATTTCTTTGACTTTGGGCAAGAGGTCGGCGATGGAGAGGTCGGCCCACTGGCCGGTGAATAGTGTGACGGGTCTAGACATGGTTTTATTAGTTATTAGTTATTAGTTATAAGTGTTCAGTTTTTAGTTGGGAAGCGGGCTTGGTCCGCGAAAGTATGATGTGGCTAGTAATTCTTTGCAGTATCGGGATTGGGTGTGACGAGGGAGTCGGGGGCGGGTTGGGTGAATTTTTGTTCGAGCTCGTTGAGGGTGAATGTGCCGGTGGCGTGGGCGGCGCGCATGGCGGCACCGAGTGAGGCGGAGGCACTGGTGCCCATGCGTTGTACGTTGGCATTGAAGATGTTGGCGATGGTTTGGCAGATACCGTGGTTTTGTGAGGCGCCTCCGGTGACGTAGATGGTCGAGGGTGATTCGCTCATCCAAGTGCTGCGGGACTTCATATCGGTGAATTGTTTGTCAAGGAGGCTGCGGACGGGGGAGTCTTCCGGGCTCAGTGCGGCGTTGCTGAACTGATTCCAGGTGATGTCGAGTTCGCTGCGGAGTTTTTCCAGGGCGAGTGCCCCTTCGCTGAAGCAGACCAGGCTCATGAACTGGCCGCAGGGGTTGCCGAAGACGTGGCCGAAACCGCTCGGGTCGGTGAGTGGCTGTTCCATGGCGGCGAAGAGCGTGTAGCTGGTGCCGAGGGAGATGACCATTTTTCCTGGTGACGAGGCGCCCATGCCTACCAGGCTGCAGGGGTTGTCGCCGGACCAGAGGGCGACTTTGGCGTCGGGGTTGACACCATATTTCTCGGAAAAGTATCGGCTGACCGTGCCGGTGATGGTGTCCGACGGAGCGAGGGTCGGAAGTTTGTCTGCGAGGTCGTCTGCGGTGGCAGCTACGAGAGAGTCATCCCAGTTTCCGGTGGCGAGGTTCATCAGGTTCATACCTGCGCCGTCGCCGTGATCGATACTGACGGACTCGCCAGCGACAACGGAGGCGAGGAATGAGCTGTTGAGGTGGACGACGGAGGTGTCGCTCCAGGCGTCTGGGGAGATTTTAGAAAAGCGGCGGATTTGTGGTCCTGAAAACCGTTGGGTGGTGGTGGATCCGGATCGGCGGCAGACTTCGTCGTTGCCACCTGCTGCTGCGGAAATTTCCTCGCATTCGGCATCTGTGGAGCTGTCCATCCAGATGGGAGTGAGTGCGCGAGTCAGGCAGGGTTGGTTTTGTTCGGCGAGTCCTTTCGCAGGATCGAGAGATGCGAGGGTGGGGCCGAACTGGTCGTTGAGATAGACGGTGGCGTGTTGTTGGCCGGAGCCGGAGATGGCATCGATGCCGGACAGGTCAACGCCATCGGCCACGAGTTTGGCAAACAGCGCATCGAGCGCCTCAAGCCACATCGTGGGGTCAGAAAAAACCTCACCTGGTTCGTCGCCGTGGACGAAACCGGATGAGGTATTGAAATGGGGGAGGTCTCGTTCGAAATTGACCGAGGCCTCGTGAAGGATGTTGCCTTCCCGCGCGTCAAGGATGAGCGCGGAAAGGCTTTGAGTGGAACAATCGAGTCCTAGGAACATTGGGTTGCTATTAGTACTCGGAAGCGGCAGGCAGATCGTCACCTGTTTCAACGTCAGCGGCAAGCTCGACGGGCTTGTAGCCACCCTTTGATCTGAAGAAGAG
>JARFPV010000386.1 GCA_029288115.1 Akkermansiaceae bacterium
CGATATCCCCTTGATGCCGGAACATTTCATATTTCCCTTCAAACAGAGATTTCTCGCCAGGACATGGTGTGGGCTTGGCCGCGTAGGTGCTCTGAAACAGGCACAGCACGAACAGGCCCAGGATGCGTGTTCGTTGCTGGATTTTCATGCCTCTATATCTGTTAGAGTTACTTGCATTGCAGCGTCCACTTCACCTCGGTGTTTTTATCCGTGGATAAAATCAGCCGGCTGAGTCCCTCGACCTTGTGCGCGGAGAGTTTTGCCTCGGCGCCCGTGGCATTCAGTTTCACCGCCTTCGCTCCGTTGTTGGCGACAACAATTTGGAATGGCTCACCGCCGATGACGCTGGCGGTGCCGCTCAGGGTTTTTGTCTTGGCATCCCAGCTGACGTCCTTCAGTTCCATCCAGCCTTGGAGGACGTGGCGGTTGGTGCTGATGACCTGTGGGTGGTTCACGGCTTTACGCACGGAAATCATCGCACAGTGGTCAGGCTCGAGTTCGCGACTGATGCGTGAGGTGCCGGGAAGTTTACCGAGATAGGTATCGGTCCAGAATTCATAGGCGTGGTAGTGCGCTTTGGGGTCGAGGCCGATCGCATTATCAACCCGCTCGCCGCTGATGGCGGTGGAGACTTCTGCCTTTTTTCCAGAGGTGTTATAGAATGCGATATGATGCCAGTCGGGTGTGAGATCAAGATCATAGACTTTTTGATCAGTAACTACCGTAAAGGCATCGAGAGGGCGCGCTGTTTTGGCTTCCTTGTAATGCGGGTAGATGCGGGAGAAATCGTGAGTGATTTCCGGTGTAAACAAGGAGAAGGACGTTGCCAGATCTACCCTGCCGCTTGAAAGGTAAGTCATGGTGAGCAGTGACTGACGAATCCCTTGAGTCGTACCATGCACAGCCTTCGTATCGGCGTAGTAATTGAAAACGGTGCGGTTCTTATACCAACGCAGTCCGCTGATGGAAATCATCGCGGGAACGTATTTGTTAGAATCCGCCCAGGTGCGCTGGGTATCGACGATTCCAGCGGTGACATCGAGGCATGGGCGTGACGACTCACCAAGGTTACGCTCATCGATCAGGCCGTCCTTGCCGAATGCCTCACGCAGCAAAGCGAAGGCACGACGATAGGCGCTGTTGGTGGTGGCATAACGATCGTCAAACCCACCTTCCGGGCGCCACGCGGTAGCCGGGTAATCGACTTTCACCCCCTGGATGCCATCGTTGTGAAGTTTACTCCACACCTTGACGAAGTGCTTGGAGAATTCCTTGTCGGTGTAATCGAAGGTCACAAACGGTTGGTGGTGCGGATGCTTGTGACGGAGCTTGCGTTTACCTGGCCTAGGGAGCATGACACGATCGACTTCCGAGCCGTCGTTGAAGAGCATCCACTGCGGGTATTTGCGGGCGAAATCGTCCGACGGCATACCGAGCTGCATGTAGATATATGGGATGCCGTTGTTGGCTCGCATCGCCTTGTTCCACTTGGCGGTGGTTTCGTAGGGCTCGACGAGATGGTTGTACTGCTGCATGTGGGCATCATCCCACCATCCTTGCTCGGTATCGTTGTGATACTTGTCTGGTTCCAGACGCAGGGAGACCTTGGTGTATTTGGTCAGGCCGCAATTGTTGGCGTGCTCGAGTTCCTTGATCAATTTGGCAGAGCTATTCACACCTGGGAGTTTGGAAATGTTCCCCACACTCCATCCGCACAACACAGGGAAATCATAAACGTTGGGTGCAGCGTTGTTTGCTTTCCGGACGGCAAGCCCATACCTCTCGAGTGCCTCGAATGGCTCACGGGTGTGGACATCGATGTAAAACGTATCCGCAGGGATGTAGGTTTTTTCTTCATCGACAAGACGGCCGACCGGATCCTCGGCGTAAATGGTTGGCTTGCCATTTTGCAAGATCGCATATTTACCGAATGCCTCGTTGCCGAGACCACCCCAGACGGCGGTGCGGCGTTTGCCGTCGACAAGCCCGGTGAGCATCAGGCTGTTAGCACTGCGGCGGTCCAGCCCGGGGGTAACCAGCGTCTTGATGGCGCCTGCGGAGCCATTGAGCGTCATCGGCTTCTGGATCGTTTTGCCACCAAAAAAAGCACCACCCGACAAAGGCGTGCCTTCCTTTAGCCTGACGCTGAGGAAATTGGGCAGCTTGATACCGAACCCACAGACGAGCGCCGGATTATTTTCGTAAAGTGTGTAGGTGTAGATTCGGCGAGCCGATGTGCGTCCATACTGGCCGTGAACGCCCAACTCATCGAATTCGTTGACATGGAGGACAACACGTTTGCCCTTACCAAACTCATCTGCGGCATCTTCAGCGGTCAGTTGGACGACATTTCCCGTGATCCCCCGAAGCAATCCGAATCGCGACTTCGTCAGCAGTTCCTCCTTGGTTTTGGCGTCATGGATCGAGAACGTGCCGTCTTTTTCAAAGGAAACGGAAACAATGCCGTTGCTGAGCTGGTTTTCGCTGTAACTGACGGGAGAGGCTTGAGCCGCGCTCATCAAGGCGAGACCAAGTAATTTGGAGACTAAATGATGTTTCATGTGGTTTAAAAATTCTCGGGATTTGAGTGTGCTTGTAAATGATAATCCTGAAGTTGCCTTACTATACTCACCAATGTTAATGATCATTCCACCAATGATGACATCACGACTATTTTTCAGCCTCCTCGCGTGCCTCGCGTTCATTTCAACACCATGTATCGCAAAAAAACCCAACATCGTTGTCATCCTGACCGACGACCAAGGATGGGGTGATCTCAGCCTGCATGGAAATAAGAACCTCTCGACACCAAACCTCGATCGCCTGGCGAAGGAAGGCGCGCAGTTTGACCGCTTCTACGTCTGCCCGGTGTGCTCCCCCACCCGGGCTGAATTCCTGACCGGACGATACCACCAACGCGGTGGTGTGTATTCCACATCCGCCGGTGGCGAGAGGCTCGACCTCGACGAGCATACCATCGCCGATAGCTTCAAAGCGGCTGGCTATGCGACCGGAGCCTTTGGAAAATGGCACAACGGCATGCAGTATCCGTACCACCCGAACGGCCGGGGGTTCGAGGAATTCTACGGGTTCTGCTCAGGTCACTGGGCGCACTACTTCAGCCCGATGCTTGAACACAACGGTCGCATCACCAAAGGCAAAGGCTTTATCATCGACGACCTCACCAACAAGGCGATGGAATTCATGGAAGCCAACACCAAGGCCAACAAACCCTTTCTTGCCTACCTACCCTACAACACACCCCATTCACCGATGCAGGTGCCTGATCAGTACTGGGATCGACACTCCAATAACAAGCTGGCACAGCGCAGCGCCAATCCAGACCGGGAAACCATCAACCACACCCGGGCAGCACTTGCGATGTGCGAGAATATCGATTGGAACGTCGGACGTGTGCTCAAGAAACTCGATGAACTCGGCATTGCAGAAAACACTGTCGTTGTTTTCTTCCACGACAACGGGCCGAACGGCTGGCGCTGGAACGACGGCATGCGCGGCATAAAAGGATCAACCGACGAGGGTGGCGTACGATCACCCTTATTTGTTAGGTGGCAGAAAAAAATCACCCCAGGAACCATGATCAAACCCATTGGCTCTGCCATCGACCTGTTCCCCACACTGGCCGACCTTGCCGGAGTGGACGTAAAATCGGATCGCCCACTTGATGGAAAATCACTGAAACCCCTACTGACTGATGAGAAGGCCGACTGGAACGAGCGCATCGTTATCAACAGCTGGAGAAAACATGTCAGCGCACGCAACCAACGGTTCCGTCTCGATAGCCAGGGACGCCTTTACGACATGGTGGCCGACCCCAAACAAACAACAGATGTTTCCAAGAAATTCCCTGCCGAAACCAAAAAGCTCGCAGCAGAGGTGCAGAAATACCGAAAAAATGTGATGTCAGAAATCGGTAAGGACAAGCGGCCTTTCCTCGTCGGCCACCCGGACTACCCGAACACTCAGGTCCCAGCGCGCGACGGCATTCCCCATGGCGGCATCAAACGATCCAGCAGGCACCCGAACTGTAGCCATTTCCTCAACTGGAAAAAAACCGACGACCAAGTCACCTGGGAAATCGAAGTGGTGGAATCGGGAATATTCGAAGTCGACCTCTACTACACCTGCCCGAAGGAGGATGTGGGGTCGACGCTGGAACTGAGCTTCAACGACACCACGATCAAAACAAAAATCACCGAAGCCTTTGCCCCCCCGTACATCGCAGGCCCAGCTGACAGACACAAGCGCACCGAAGGTGATGACAAGGAATGGAAAGCCATGTCAATGGGGACCATCAAACTCAGCAAAGGCAAAGGCACCCTGACCTTGCAAGCCACGGACATCCCCAGAGCCTCCGCCATGGATTTCCGCCTGCTGATGCTCAAGCGGAAGTAACCAGGTGCTTATACCACTCCTTAAAGCAGATTGGATACGCAGAGAGTTTGAAATCTGGCAGGGCGACGAAGCTCGAAGAGTCAGCTGATGTGTGACTGTCTCTTATACACATCTGACGCTGCCGACGAAGATTGTCTAGGGGGGGGGGGGGGGGGGGGGGGGGGGGGGGGGGGG
>JARFPV010000389.1 GCA_029288115.1 Akkermansiaceae bacterium
CGCGGGTTTGCAACCCGCAACAACCTAAGCGCACATCCTGCCGCGGGTTGCAAACCCGCACTCCACACGCATCAATGCGTTCCGGGAAGGTATCTGTAATACACCTCCAACATGAGCGTGCACAGGCAGGTGCGGTAGTGAATCCCCTCTGGAGTTTCTTTTGCGAAGAGCGCCCCAACGGCTTTTGTCCCATCGTTCCCTCCGGGTTTTTTCCACGAGCCATCCTCGTTTTGATTCAGGAGGATTTGATCACGGAATATTTCATTGTATGTCTGCCACTGCTCGCCACCACGCTGCATCATTGCCTGTGAATGGTAGTAGTGCGCGTAGAGATCACTCTCGGCGCCATTGTAATCGAGTTTCGCCTCACGCAGAATGTATCTGGCTCCATTGCGAACTTCCTTGCGCGATCCCTTACCCCACATCTGGAAGGCTAGCACGCCCGCACCCGTCAGACTATGGCTCCCTGCCTCGCTGGATCCAGTGTATGCGAACCTGCCGTTAGCAGCCTGTCTGGCACTGACGTATTCCAGGGCTTTTTTCACGGTGGTGTTCATACTTGGAAACTCGATACCGGTGACCTTGCATGCCTTGAGCGCCTGAATGTGCCACGCGGCAACCGAGAGGTCACCACCACGGCCACCGGTCATGTCATAGCCATAATCCCAGCCGCCGGAACTGTGTTGGTTTTCAATGATCCAGTTAGCAGCCTGGGTAAGTATCTCTTTGTGGCGGGGAATACCGTAACCGTTTGGACCCCCAAAGCTGAATGCCTCGGCAAGTGCATACGTCGCAATCGCATGCTCGTAAGGCCAGTGTCTGTCGTTTAGATTGGTAGCGAGCTTACCGTCATTCTTCGCCCCGACTTGTAATAAATATACGATGGCATCCAGACACGACTGACCAAACTCCTCGGAATCCGGAGTCTCGCAGTGACCGAGGTAAGCGAGCAGAGCCAGTCCGGTCATACCGACCTTGTGGCCCTGCCCCCAACTGCCGTCATTGGACTGGTTGTGTTTCATCCATAACAATGCTCGAACCACCGCATCCTCAACCTGCGGTTTTCCTCCATAGGTGTTTATCCGTGACAGGCGGTCTTGTTTAGAACAGCGCTTTTCATGCGGAGGCAGCCCTCGCAATCCATCAGGCCCACCGCTGTCCCAACCAATCCCATCATCGCCCAGACCATTTCCATTTCCTGAAATAAGGCCCTCGGCATTAACCTGTGAATCAGTTTTCGGCAGAAAAACCTCATTTACGGCATCTGCCACAAGCGGGTTGGCTACACCCTTTGGTGAGGAGGGATTCGAGGTTGGGCTATGCCTGACCGGTGGATCAGTAAGTGGCTTTTCAGGCGTTTCACGCCCACGCACGTACTGGATATCATCGGGAATCTTCTCGATCGCCGGAAGAAAAAACATCGCCAAACTGACACCAACCAACAGAACAGTTAGAATAGAAATAACGATGCTGGAAATCGTCGAGTTTCTCTTTTGACGGTCGAGGCGAGCAAGTGCCTCTGGGGATAATACTGCGTGTAGGCTCATGGTTTCGTGGTGTTGGTTGTTGGATTGAGGTTCGGGGAGAAATGTCCCGCACCTCGCAACCTCACACCGGCGAACCCGTGCAATTCAGACTAACAACACACAGCTGTCCTCCGGCCAGGCCGTCGGCAATCGGGTTGTTTGCACACCGCAAATCAAAAAAAATTGACCAGCAGCGGGCGTCGAGGTGCGAAACGAATGAAACGGTCCGCCGGTTTCGCGCGGCATCTCGCTTCATGGGGTGAAACGCACCACCCACTGCTGGTCTTAGGTTTTTTTTACCAGCCGAATTGGAATCCAGCGGTCATGAACCATTCAGTGCCCAGCTGTGGTCCGTCGAGTTTTTGATAGACCGGAGCACCCGCCTCAATGGCAAAACGCGCACCGCTTTCGGTGTGCCAGAGGTTTAAACCAAGGGCGAGATCGACTCGTGAGCCACCCTGGGCATCGGGGTCAACTGGGGCTGCCATCGGCCCTCCCATGATAGTAACAGGCATTTTTGAATCGCTGCCATCGACATTACTCCAGCTGGTCGCAACGAGACGCAAAGACACTGAAGACCTCGCACTGAGCCTACGGCTGATCCAACCCGTCGCGGAAATGCGGTCGCCGAGAGTGTAGCCATTGTCGTTTTCCCCAAGGCGAATCACTGCGGAAAACTGACCACCATAAGACCAATCTTCCGTATGCCCTAACCAAGTAATCGAGGGCTTGAGATCCCAGGTGCCCGATCCAAGCTGCATCGGATATCCCATGTGAAGACCATTCGGCATTTTCTCATCAATGCTACCCGTGGGGATCGATAGCCCGAGACCGACATGCGCACTGCTGTTCCTTTCCTTGAACAAGCTGTAGTAGGCGGACAGGGTGGTATCACCGTAGCCGGAGGAACGCATCGTGTTTTTTACACCCATCATGTTAACCATCGGCATACTGGAGTCCAGATAGTTTCCCATCAGCATCAGCGTCAGTTGATCGGTGGGCGCATACATCACACCTAACATGTGCATCTGCATATCCATCTCTGTGGCATTCATCATGTATCCCGCACGCGCGGCGGCATCGGAGATCTGGGAATCACCATTGTAGTTGCGCTGCATACTCATAAACATGTAGCGGTAGGAGGCCATCAGCCCCCCCTTGTGATGGATGTGATCACCCATCACCCCGATGGGAGCGTGGGTGAAGTAGTCGTGTCCGGTGAGAGCGCATCCGCAGCCAGTGGCGCAGACACAGTTACCCGGCGTGCAGGCACTGCAAGAGGCTGCGGTAGGTATGAGTTGTTCACTCGCTTTGATCGCGGGTGTGAGAGCCGTGACCAGCACGACAGCGAAAATTGAGAATCGTTTCATTTTGTAATAAGTATTTTATAGATTGAAAAATTAAGAGACGCATACGCCCGCGATGGGGCACGCCAGAAAGGAGTTCGGCGCGAAACGCACCAAATTGAAAGGTTGGGACAAATAGCCGTCCCCAGACTAAAACAGTTACCTAAACAACGATTTGCGGCGGCGGCAACGCGGGCAAAACTTTCCGCACAACCAGATACCACGGGAGTTCGGGTGACCTGCCACAGTATCGTGCTCCAGGTGGCCTCAATATGACGCATCCTGATGCGGCGGCGGATATCCACTTCACCGTTGGGCTGGATTCAGGCACGGGGGCCTCTTCCTGCTCCTCCTGGCGCTCTTGTTGCACCGCACAGCACATCGAACATGGCTCAGCACCGTTGAAAGTGCTCTCAATGGCCTCTGCCACACCACGCTCAGGCGCACGATCCTGAAGCATCGTGCTCCACGCCCATCCCTGAACAAACATCAGGTGAGAGTCCGTGACAGCAAGTGCTGCCAGAAGGCATAGGCATTTTCCAAACCAGTGGCTCATGGTTGACGCCCACATATTCAGTTCGGGCGCGGCAGTCAAGCCAACGCGACTTATGAGCAATATACGCGGATGAAAAGGTTGACGAAGCCGCACTCTTCGCTATGTGTTCCGCCATGCAGAAAGCCAACGAGGAATCCACACAGACCACCGACGAGCCAATCGCCGGTGAGAATGACAACGCTCCGGTGGAGGACGCCCCACAGGAGGAAGTTACTGAAAGCACTGATGCCCCGGAAGAAACCGAGGAGGAAATTGATCCATGGGAAGCTCTGGAAATGGAAGTCGCCAAGTGGAAGGATCAAGCGATCCGCACAGCTGCTGAGCTCGATAATTACCGCAAACGCATGGCGCGCGAAAAACTCGACGCCGTACGCTACGGCAACCAAAGCCTCCTCGAGGAGATCCTCCCCGTGCTTGATAATTTTGACATGGGTATGCAAGCCGCCGCCCAGGAAGAAGGCTCAATGCTCTACATGGGTATGAACATGGTGCAAAAACAGCTCGGTGAGTTTCTCAGCTCGCAGAACGTCGAGGAAATCCCGGCAACCGCAGGTGGAGAGTTCGACCCGAATCTACACGAGGCACTGAGCCAGGAGCCCAGTGACGAGGTCGAGGCAGGCAACATCGTGCGCGTCATGCGCAAGGGATATCGCATTGGCGAGCGGCTGCTGAGGCCAGCCAATGTCGTTGTGGCAGCCAGCGAGGGTGAATCCACCGAATCCGAAACATCTGAAAGCGAGTAAACCATGACAGCCAAACGCGATTATTACGAGGTTCTCGGAGTTTCCAAGGACGCCACAGCTTCGGAGCTAAAAAAAGCCTACCGCAAGCTGGCGATCAAGTTTCACCCAGATAAGAACCCAGACGACGCAGAGGCCGAGGAAAAATTCAAGGAACTCGGTGAGGCATACGAAGCTCTCAGCGATGAGGACAAACGCGCTGCCTACGATCGCTACGGACATGCCGCCTTTGAAAATGGTGGCGGCGGCAGTCGCGGAGGCGGCGGCTTCGGTGGCTTCCACGATGCCTCGGACATCTTCTCCCAAGTATTCGGCGGTGCCTTCGGCGGAGGTGGATTTGAGGACATCTTTGGTGGTGGCGGCAGAAGACGCCGCGACCCTTCCGGCAGAAAACCGGGCAGCGACCTGCGCTACGACCTGGAAATCACTCTGGAGGAAGCCGCGGAAGGAGTGCAGAAGGAACTTGAGATCGAAAAGCTCGAGGCCTGTACATCCTGCAACAGCTCTGGCTCAAAAAGCGGCACTGGCAGGAAAACCTGCTCAACCTGCGGTGGTCAAGGAGCTGTGACTCGCCAAGCAGGAATTTTCATCCAGCAAACAGAATGCCCCGAGTGCCATGGCGCCGGACAAACCATTTCAGACCCCTGCCCCGATTGCCGGGGCGAAGGACGCCGTAATGAGGACACCCGGATCAAAATCAACATCCCCGCTGGAGTCGACGATGGCACCCGGTTACGTTCGACAGGAAATGGCGACGCCGGACTGCGCGGCGGTCAGCCTGGAGACCTCTACGTGTTTCTGCACATCAAGCCACACGATGTTTTCCAACGCGAGGACGACGACCTGTTCTGCGAGGTCCCCATGCCATTCGCGACCGCCGCTCTTGGCGGCGAATTGGAAGTCCCCACCCTCGAAGGCAAGTCATCCATCAAAATCCCAGCCGGCACGCAAGGCGGCACTACATTCCGCCTGCGCAATCGCGGCATCAAGGATCTGCGCTCCGGCGGCAAAGGAGATCTTCATGTCGAGGTGCAAGTCGAGGTTCCAACCAAACTCAAAAGCGAGCAAAAGGAAAAACTCGTCGAGTTTTCCGAGTCCATTGGTGAGGAAAACAACCCGATGCAGGAGTCGTTTTTCGAGAAAGCCAAGCGTTTCTTCGGCTCGTAATCCCTATTCCTAACAATCACCTCCATGAACCGCTACTTTCTTGAACCCGGTGCATGGACCGAGCGCACCCTCAGCCTGACCGATGAGGAAGCTCACCACGCCCTGCGAGTAATGCGGGCCAAGGAAGGCGAACGTATCGAGGTTTTTGATGGCGAAGGAAAATCCGCCATCTGCACCATCGCCCAAGCTTCGCGCAGCTTGATCGAATGCAGTATCGAAAGCACCACCAGCCAAGAGCACCCCAAGCATCCGGTGACTCTTTGCCAATCGATCCCCAAAGGCGGCAACATGGAATTGATCGTGCAAAAAGCCGTTGAACTCGGAGTCAGCAACATCCAACCACTGATCACAGCCCACACTGTGGCGAGGCCTGACGCCATCGCCAAGAAACAAGCGAAATGGCAGCGCATCGCACTGGAAGCCTGCAAACAGTGTGGCCAGAATCACCTTCCCCGGATCGAGGAACCACTCGCGTTTTCCGACTGGATACAAAGAGAGTCATCGACAACCTCCAGAATCATCGCCGCACTCGACCCGGCGGCAGTTCATTTTAAAGAATGGTTAGAAAAACGCCCCATCACAGCCGGTGTGGAGCTACTCATTGGGCCGGAGGGCGATTTCTCACCTGACGAATACCAACAGGCCTACGCCGTTGGGTTCCTCCCGGTAAGTCTAGGCGACATCGTATTGCGCGTGGAAACCGCCACCCTTTACGGCCTCAGCGTGCTTCGACATGAACTGTCGCGAGAGTGATCAGCGAGTGATCGACTTGCGATACACGTTCACCGCCCTGACAATAGCGGCGGCAAGTGTTTGCTGGTAAGCCGTCGAATGCACCTTTCTTGCCTCTGTACGATTGGAAATAAAGCCACCTTCCACCAATACAGCTGGAATACGGATTCCGGTCAGCACATTAAATCGCGCACGCTTGATTCCGCGATCCTCAATCTTGAAATCATTGCCATACTTGGAGTCGTTTAAATACAGAAGCATGCGGCTGTGAGCCGCCGTTGCGAGTGCGATACTTGCAGAATCTGTGATGTTTCCGGGAACCATACGGAAATCACCCTGACGAACCCCCCGCCCCATATGCGGCACTCCTACGGGAGAAATAGTAAACGTTTCAATGCCGTTGGCTCTACCATTCCCTCCCGAATTAAAATGAATACTGATGAAGACCGCGTTCGGGTATTTATTCGCTATACGCACACGGTTCGCCAAACTAACAAACACATCACTGTCCCGTGTCATCACAACCTGGTATCCCTGCTTCTGCAGCTGATCACGGACCATACGCGCAACCTTAAGCGCGTAGTATTTCTCATGCACCTTGTAAAACCCCACCGCACCCGAATCTGAGCCCCCGTGCCCGGCATCTATCACGACTGTCTTGAATGACTTGGCACTCTTGATGTGCGATGGACGTAGAACAGGATCCACGAGCTTAACCAGATCAGTGCGTGAAAGAAGATACCGTCCGTTACTCTTGATAATCGGATGGCTTAGCTTAAAAAGCACACCGTTCATAACAAGAGAGTGGGAACCCGAACGGAACTTCATTTCGATCTCCGGAGTTTTTTTACCCTGCTGAATACGCGCGGCACGGTAGAGCACAATGTAGGTGCCTTCGGTGATCTTATCAAAATAATAGAAGGTCTTCAGGCTTCTCAACGTCACATGATCCTGCCCCTTATACTTCGCAGTCTCCCACTTGAACGCTTGGACATCGGATTGAAAACCGACAAGCAGTAGCAGCACAGTGAGAAGCGGAAGTAGAAGTTTTTTTGCAGGAGTATCTGTCGCGGTTCGATTCACGGTTGGATTAACGTAGGTGCTTGAACTTTAAACGATACGAAAAAAATGACAACCGTATTTCTGCGAATCACAGCACGCTCTCGACATTCGACTCGACCACTGCTAATCCAGCGGCATGGAAACAATCGAACTCGCTGGAAATTACTGCGCACAATGGGGTGAGGGGCCAATCTGGTGGCAGGAGCAGCTTTTGTATGTGGATATCGAGCGCCAATTGGTGCTGCAATACGATCCAATCACCAACGAGGAAAAAACCTGGGACGTGAGCGGCAGCGTTGGTCGTGTCGGCACGGTGGTGCCTCGCTCCCAAGGTGGACTGGTGGTTGCAGGCGACACGGGGTTACATTTCCTCGATCCCGAATCAGGTAACACCACCGCAATTGCTGACCCGGAGACCGACAAACCCGACAACCGCTTCAACGACGGGAAGTGTTCTCCGGACGGGCGGTTTTTTGCCGGAACCATCAGCCTGGTCAAGCATCCCGGTGACGCCACGCTCTACCGACTCGACCCTGATCTCTCGCTGCACAACGCATTCAGTGGAGTGACGAACTCCAACGGCATCGCATGGAGTGCGGATAGCTCTACCTGCTACTACATTGACACCCCTCGCCAGGAAGTCATCGCATTCGATTACTCCCCTGAGACGGGATTACTCACCCATGAACGTGTCGCGTTTTCCACCTCCCACATCAGTGCATCACCCGATGGCATGAGCATCGATAGCAACGGCAACCTATGGATCGCCTTTTGCCACGGTGCCTGCGTGATCTGCTACGATCCCAAATCAGGCAAACAGCTGCATCGGGTCGAGTTACCATGCTTGGAAACAACCGCATGTGCTTTCGGCGGAAAAAACCTCGACGAGCTCTACGTCACCACCGGTATCCACAAGGAACAGGTCGAGGAAGACGCAGGAAGGCTGATCCGCATCAAGGGGCTGGGTGTTCAAGGTGTAGCAGCATATTCCTTTGACGGGTAAAAATGTCATCCGTTCCGCTCGCCAAATTGCCCTGACTGTATTAAGCAACTCCCCTCATGACCCAAGAACACGTTAAGGAAGTCCGTGTATTTGCCCCCGCCACCGTTGCCAACGTGGCGTGTGGTTTTGACGTACTCGGTTTCGCCATTGAAGCACCGGGCGATGAGGTTGTTGCCCGTCATTCAGATAAACCCGGACTGCGTATCACCAAGATTACCGGAGACAATGGTAAGCTCCCCAAGGACGTGGAAAAAAACACCGCAGGTGTCGCCGCACTCGACCTGCTACGCCACCTCGGCATGAGCGACCGCGGCATTGAACTGGAAATCCACAAGAAAATGCCCTTCGGCAGCGGCCTCGGATCATCCGCCGCATCTGCCGTGGCCGGTGTTTATGCCGTCAACAAACTCATCGGCGAGCCGCTCGCCAAAAAGCAGTTATTACCATTTGCCATGCAGGGCGAGGCCAGTGCGGACGGTGCATGGCACGCCGATAACGTCGGCCCCAGCCTGCTCGGCGGAATTGTGTTCATCCGCTCAAACCAGGAGCTCGACATCTCCCAACTGCCGGTTCCCAAAAACCTCTGGGCTGCAGTAGTGCACCCGGAAATGGAAATCCTGACCAAGGTGGCACGGGAAATCCTGCCCACGAACATTCCCATGGTTAACGCCACTCAGCAGATCGGTAACCTCGGTGGCCTCATCTGTGGACTCATCCAGGAGGATTACGCAATGATCGGCAGATCCATCCACGATGTGATCGCCGAACCTCGCCGGCACAAACTCATCCCAGAATTCTACAATGCCAAACGTGCCGCCATGGCACAGGGAGCTCTCGGGTTCTCCATCTCAGGAGCCGGACCCAGTGTATTCGCGCTCTGTGAAGGTGAGGAAATTGCCCAGCGTGCAGGCAAGGCAGTCTCGGAAGTATTTGACCGCATTGAACTGGAAAACCAGTGTTACGTATCTAGCATCAATCTGGAAGGCGTGCACGTGGTCCAAGGGTAAGTATTCAACAACAGCCTATTTGGCTAATTGCTGACAAGTTATTCACAAAGCATCGGTCGCACACCGTCGTCAGTCAGCCCCACCCACTTCCACGGACGCGCCATAGTCAGTACGCGTTACATTGATTGACACGATAAACACGACCAGCTGTCAGCACCCCCTCATCTGCAACTCACTGTAAAGCCTTCAGTTAAGCTGATATCTAGCAACAATTCTTAGCACATTGTATTCATGTTAGGTAAAGAATTAATGATATTCATCAGTCCAAAATCAAGTTTTTGAACCCTGCGATTATCAACGACTTAAGAGGTATTTCTGTTATCTACTACAGTGTATTTACTGGAGTGTTAGGAGATATTCTGAAGTTATTCACATCGTTGATTTTGCTGTGAATTTTTTGTCAAGAAATATTAACTATTAACTGGTCAGAATCATTTTTTTCCATATAATACGCGGGTAACAGCCCTTACCCTTCCATGCCCAAAACAACCGAACACCGGCAGCACCTCAACGTGCGCGCCACCCAGATGGAAATGAACCCACGGGGATCCGTGGGAGAGTCCAGCCCTCTCACCGAGGATTTTAACGGCAAACTTCAGGATGCCCAAAACCAGCTTGAGCAGCTCCAGCAGCAGCAACAGGAGGTCGAACGCCAGAAACTGGAACTTCAAGAACTCAACGAAGCCAAGGACGACTTCCTGCACGGCCAGGTCGATCTGCACGAGAAACTCAGCACAGCAGTCACCGCCATGGATCGCGAAATCTTCGCGACCAAACAAGAACTCGATGAGCTTGAGCAGGCACGCATCTGTTTTGCCGACCACTTGGATAAAATCAATGCCCTCAATCCGGATGGCTGGAACAATGAAAGCTTACGGCAGGACCTTGCACGTGCCATTTCGGTACTCGATCTCGCAGAGGACGAATACGAACAGGCGGTTGCCCATTTTTCCGGAGGACGCAGTGCTTCGGTATTTGGTGGCCGGAGCAAGACCAAGCGGACAACAGGATCAGCGGCGAGTGACAGCGAGTTTGCCACCATGCTACGCAACGGGCTCGCTTTCAATCTGCCCATCTTTGTGTTAGGTGCCATTGCACTCGTCCTCTATTTCCTGAAGTAGAGTGTTTCTCCCGCGTATCTGACCTATGCCAGAACCAGGCACATCGCCCGACGTCTCTGAAGGACCGGATCTTGACTTGTTGAGTGCCCGTGAACGTGAGCTACGGGCACAGATTGAGCAGTTGCAGGACTTTGTCGAACATGGTCCGGAACGCGAAATCCAGGCGGAGGAGGAAAGAATGCGCACACTCCCCCCACCCACTGAAGTGCAGCAACGACAACGCGAGAAGCAGTTCATGGAAAAACTCAGCCGTGGCGAGCTGAAAAACGAACGTCGCAATCAAGCGAAGAGCGGCTTTCTTCTGTTTTTACTGATTTTCGCCATGCTGGCGATTGGTTACTGGATCTACCAGACCGTGCAATAGTTGATCAATCAACCACCTGTTCATGGGGTGATTTCAACAAAAGCCTAGGCATCGTTAGATTTACCTAGACATATTCTTGAATACTTGGACATTTGAAACGTCATTTGTGTGTGACTTTTTGTTACGGTTCAGACGTCCGATGGGAAGCATACTCTAGACAATAGAACGAGAACAGAAGCTTCATGCTTTCCGATTAAATCGGTTTCATTGGCATGTAGTTTGCGAGGCTAACAACATATACACATGCACCGCCAACATTCAAACCGCACACTCAAATCACTCCGATATGGAGCGGTTCATTTTTTGCTCAATCTTTGTCTGGTTTTTATATCTGCGGCACTTCTCATTGCCGGGTTTGCAATCCACCAGGATATTCTTCTCTGGTCGGGAGCGGGTATTGGAGTATTAACCATCATCTCTGTGATTACTTTTTTTATCCTCAGCCTATCCTGGCATTGCCCGCTGTGCATGGGAAAAATCTGGGTTAGAAGCGGATGCCGAAGACACCGCAATGCCAAGAGTGCATGGGGCATCAGTTATCGGCTTCATATCGCGCTTGCTGTGCTGTTCTCCAAATCCTACCGCTGCCCATACTGCGGTGAGCCGTTCAGCACGAGCAAGACGCGCAGGTGATCGGACCCGTGTCATGAGTTGACGCATCCGTGCTTGAAACTTCGTCGACACCAATGCAGCTTCTCCGCATGAGCAAGGAGCAGATAGATGTGCGCTATGTCGCCAACTTAGCGCGTATGGACCTCAGTGACGAAGAATGCACCACTTTCCAGGGGCAGCTTGACGCTATCCTGGGATACATCGAAAAGCTACAGGATGTGGATATTGAAGGAATTGAACCTACGGCTCATGCAGCCCCGGTATTCGACCGCTTGAGAGAGGACACTTCACGTCCTGGACTCACCCAGGATGATCTCCTGAGAAACGCACCAGAAAGCGCCCTTGGACAAATCCGTGTTCCAAAAGTTGTTGATGCCTAACACCTGACACCCGTCTCCCGACCTGCCATGTCTCTACATACACAGACCGTTTCCTCGCTCCGTAGTCAGCTCACCACTGGTGAAATCACACCCGCGGATATTCTCGACTCTCTAGCTGAAAACATCAGCAACAGTGAGGTAGGTGCCTATTTATCCCATGATCTTGAGTCCGCAAAACGCGAGGCCGAGTCAGTTGATCTCACCAAACCTCTTGGCGGCATCCCTATCGGAATCAAGGACAACATCAACGTGGCTGGGCAGCCATGCTCATGCGCATCCCGTTTTCTTGAAAACGCCTACACGGCTCCATATGATGCCACCGTTATCCGCAAGTTACGCGAAGCTGGTGCCATCCCATTCGGTCGCATGAACATGGATGAGTTTGCCATGGGATCCACCACCGAAAACTCGGCGATCGGAAAAACCGTCAACCCGCACGATACCACCCGTGCACCCGGCGGCTCGTCCGGTGGCTCGGCCGCAGCCGTGGCCGCAAATACCGCGATCGCCACACTCGGATCAGACACCGGAGGGTCAATCCGCCAACCAGCTAGCCACTGTGGCGTGGTCGGCCTGAAACCCTCATACGGTAGAATCTCGCGTTACGGGCTGGTGGCATTCGCATCATCACTCGATCAAATTGGCCCCCTCACCCGCACTGTGGAGGACGCCGCACTTGTGCTCAATGCCATCGCTGGTCATGACCCGTCTGATTCGACTTCGCTTGAGCAGGATGTCCCTGATTTCACCGAGGGACTCGACAGCGGGGTGCAGGGCATGAAGCTGGGCTTGCCAAAGGAATACTTTGGTGAAGGCATTGATCCCGCCGTCCGGAACAAAATCGATCAAGCGGTGAAAGACCTAGAGTCCGCAGGTGCCGAGATCGTGGAGCTCTCATTGCCGCACACGGAATACGCCGTGGCGACCTACTACATTCTCGCGACAGCTGAAGCATCATCAAACCTGTCACGCTTCGATGGCATTCGCTACGGCAACCGCGTGGATAATCCCGATGACGTTCTGGATCTTTACCGCCAAAGCCGTGCACAGGGATTCGGCCCCGAGGTGAAACGACGCATCATTCTTGGTACTTACGTTCTTTCGTCCGGCTATTATGATGCCTACTACAATAGGGCTCAAAAAGTCCGCACACTGATTCGACAGGATTTCCTCAATGCCTACGAAAAAGTCGATGCCATCATTTCCCCAGTATCACCAAATGCAGCACCTCTGTTAGGGGCCGATAAGGACAATCCTCTTCAGCAATATCTTGCGGATATTTACACCATTTCT
>JARFPV010000391.1 GCA_029288115.1 Akkermansiaceae bacterium
ACGGAAGATGTGAGTAAGGCGTTTGAGGAACAACTTGTCCGAGCCCGGAAGATCGATGCATTGAGTGGCGGCATCGGGTTGCCAACCATCAAAAAGATGCCTGACGGCCCGGAAAAGAAGGCCCTGAAGGCGCAAGTCGACGAACTGCTTGAAGCATACGAAACCTGCAGGAAAAAGTTAATCGGTGCCTGCAAGGTGTCGGATCAGGTCTACATCACATCCATCGCCGACAGGAACAAGAAGTCCGGTAAACTCGGTGTCGGATACGGTGCTGACGAATTGAAGATCGGCCCAGAGTATGGGTTCGGCCTCTCCATGGCCCAAAAGGTCGAGGGCCCGATTTTGCTGATCAAGGCTTCGTGGGGTGGGAAGTCCCTGATGTACGATTTTCGTCCCCCGTCAGCGCAGGACTTCAAAAAGACCAAGGCCTATGCCGAGATGGTTGAGAAGGATAAACAGAAGCGGATCAAACACGAGAATGACGTCAAGACCTTCCCAGAACGGATGAAGAAGTTCGAGGCGGATCTTGCCGCCTACAAAGAGAAAATGAAGACGGCCACGGACAAAGAGAAGAGGAAGCTCCGGGAGCCGCGCAAACCGCGTAAGCCAGCCAGTAAGCTGAAACCTGCGAATCTGGACAATGCCGGCTTCTATTGGGATGAAATGGTCAAACATGTGAATGCCGTGCTGGCCGACCCTAAAAAGCATCATCCTTCCTACGATGCCGGACAGGGCTACGAGATTGCCGGCTTTGTCTGGTTCCAGGGATTCAATGATCAGTTCAACCCCGAATTTCACGGCAACTATGCCGACAATATGAAGACCTTCATCAAGGACGTGCGCACCACATTCAAGACGCCGGACATGCCGTTTGTTATCGGAGTGCTCGGGACAGGCCGCACCCAAGAAAAGGTAGATGGAAATGCTGTCTCGATGGCCCAACGCGAGGCCGCAAAAGCTCCCGAATTCAGAGGCAACGTTCTCTCTGTGGAAAGCTACAAGGACTATTCTAACTACTCCCATTCGATATTCGAAAAAGGATGGCCGCCCCATTATCACGAATGGAATTCAGTGGGCAGTGACCGGCCTTATCACTATCTGGGTAGCGGCGCCTTCTTCGTCCGGCTGGGTGATTCCTTTGCCGGTGCGATGGACAAATTGATCAATCCAGCTAAGTAGAAAAGTTAGAAATAGCCCGATAGTTCAGGTCCGATTGGTGACCTCTGACGGGTATGCCAATCACGAATTCAATCAACGCGATACCCGACCCAATAAACCAATCGACTAGAAGAGTCCAATGGCCGAGTTGTTGGCCCATTAAACTCCAAGGTCGTTGCCGCGGAGAGTCGTTAACAGAACACGGTTATTGCCGCAGGCCACTTGCATTTTCTCCATGAAATCGGCAATTTGAGATTCGTCGGACAAAGTGATTCCATAACGAAGCTCCGTCATCATTCCCGCTTGTGATGATTCCACACTACGCAGGTTCACGTCGTCTGCAAATTGTGCAAATATCGGTGAAAAAACTTCATCGTAATTGATGTCGTTTGTTACCCGCACACGCAAATTATGACTTACGCGAGTAGGTGCAAAAAGATCCCCTTTGGCAAGGATCACTACCGCCAAGGCAACTATAGCCATGACGACTGCCGCTAGCCAAACCTGATTCAACGGTAGAGCACCAACGGAAAGTCCAGTCGCCATCGAGCAAAAAATGAAGGCGAGATCCCTTGACTGCGTCACATTTCTGCGGAAACGGATAATCGAAAATGCGGCAAACATACCGAAGGCGATTTGCCCGCCACCTTCACCCCGTACAATCAGAATGATGATCGTTACCAATGTGCCAATTATGACAAGTGTATGGGCATAATCCTGAGAGTATTGTTTACCCCGGTAAGTTGCTTTGTAAAGCCACGCTACCAGCAAGTTCAATACAAGGCTAACGGCAACGGCAACAATGATGCCTGTTGGACTTGGTGAAGACGGCGTTTCAGAGAATAAACTATCTAGAAAAGCTAGCGTAGGTGTCATTGTGTTATATCGAGTGCGATGGGTTGAAACTATATCGAAAAAGCGTCATGCTTGAATGGCTTTATTGACCTCATTAGAGGTCATTGCCTGCATCTCGGCAGTTTGAAAGGGGACGGAATTAGGTCCGTAAATGGAGGCTTTGACAATGGGGTCATGATTTTCCAATGCCGTGCAAAACTTACTATAACTTCTTCGGACCAGTGCCTTTGAGCCTATCAAATTACGCAACCACGTAGGGATAACAGAACACGTTTTCACTTCCATGATGCACTGGTCGTCAGGGATCAAATAATGCTCAAACCGCTGGTCGTCTGCTTGCAAGTCAAGTTCCTCAAACCGACAGGCGATGCCAGTGTCGAACGTAATACGTAAATCAGGGGCGTCATCCCCGCCCACATAGGCTTGGCGGTCATAGCGCATCGTACATAAAAACTTAAACTCTTTGTCGCGCACAAGACTGAGAATCTCATCAACAACCATTCGTTCGTATCGGGAAAGACTTCCACCATCAGCCAACATTTTTGCGACCTTGCCTTCAGCTAAATCGAGGGCATCCTCCATCGGTAAGCGAAGCCGACGTTTCACACCGCGCCCGGCATATTTATGTTTCACTTCGATAAATGTCGTTGCGGGCATTTTACCGCAGTTCGATCCATAAACACGAATTCTCAATTTGCGTCGACTCTTTTGACCTCGTTGCTTCTCCCAATAGCAGTCCCTATATTCACTGTCGTAATATTGAGTGATGATAGGATACTGCGATATTCCTCCAGCTTCCTCGTCGTATCCCGTGTGCTTTTCGACTTCTTGAACCACCTCATCTCTGATTCGCAGAGGAATGAAAAATTTAAATTCGGTTCTATCGACTCTAGGGAGCATTCTTTTCAGATTTGTGATTGGCCAGCATACGGAAACGCGCCCAAACGTCAATCAGCCAGAACTGGCCGCAAGAGTATCCCTTTAATGCGATTCGGCAATAAAAAATGATCGTAGAAATCTGTGTCGTGCAAGGGGCGGTGGAAGATGCTTCGATTTGGGGCGCATTTGCAAATTATGAACATTCTAACGCTCGTGGAATGCTTGCTTGCAGACCGGATGCTGATGGCAATAGTAGGGGCAGAATCTCAAGTTTGAGCCAACACCAGCCACCATGAAATCAAGAAAACGCACGCTCCTATCTCTGGCAGCCATTGCCGGGTTATTCCTAACACCTACGTTTGCAGTTAGCCAAACGAAGATGAATGTCGTTTTCATCCTGGCTGATGACTTGGGCTGGAGTGACACGACGCTCTACGGAACGACGACATTCTACGAGACACCAAATATCGACCGTTTGGCGAAGCGTGGGATGCTATTCAACAATGCCTACACGGCGCATCCGCTGTGTTCGCCAACGCGTTCGAGCATCATGACCGGGTTTGATCCTGCACGCACCGGGTTCACCAGTGCTGCCGGGCATGTGGCCAATGTGAATCTTGAGAAGAAACTTGGGGAACGTGGGAGGCCGTATGAGAAGGTCATCACGCCGCAGAGTGTTTCCCGATTGGATACGAAATACGTTACGCTGGCGGAGACGATCAAGGGGGCGGGATATGTGACTGGCCACTTTGGTAAATGGCACCTGGGTAAAAAACCTTACACCCCGCTGGAGCATGGCTTTGATGTCGATGTGCCGCATTGGCCTGGTCCGGGGCCAGCGGGATCCTATGTGGCGCCCTGGAGATTCCCGAAAGAGTTGGACTTTGATCCCAAGGTTCCGGATGAGCACATCGAGGATCGTATGGCCGATGAAGCCTGTGCCTTTCTCGAGGCGAACAAGGACAAACCATTCTTTCTGAATTACTGGGCTTTTTCCGTGCACGGGCCGTGGGATGGGAAAAAATCCCTGATCAAAAAATACGCGGACAAAGCCGAACCTAACACTCCTCAGAGGTTACCGGTCTACGGTGCCATGG
>JARFPV010000402.1 GCA_029288115.1 Akkermansiaceae bacterium
GTCACGGGAATCGTCGCAGCAGAGGCGATTTTTCCGGTCGAGGTCTTAATAAAGTCACCGCCTGCATGGATCGCGATGTCTGACGCGCGGCGAACATTATCCAGCGTGGCGAGTTCTCCGGTTTCGAGGATGACCTTCAACCGCGCCTTGCCGCAGGCTTCCTTGACGGCAGCAATCTCATCAAAAACGTAATTGTAATCGCCGGAGAGGAACTTGCCACGGGAGATGACCATATCGATCTCATCCGCACCATCTCCGACGGCGCGTCTGGTCTCCTCGAGCTTACTTCTGAGCGTGGTATGGCCCGATGGAAAATATGTCGCAACCGATGCAATCTTCACCGGTGACTTGTCGCCAAGCGACTCGCGAGCCGTTTTTACGAATGGTGGGTAGACACACACTGCCGCGGTAGAGGGAAGGCCCGGAATCGCATCGTGCAGGTGTTCGGACTTGTAACAAAGCTGGCGCACCTTGTTCGGTGTGTCGGCTCCCTCGAGTGTGGTGAGATCAATCATGTTGAGTACCATGTCGAGCCCGGCACGTTTGGTCGTTGTTTTGATACTTCGCGTAGTGAACCGCGCAGCGCGCTCCGCTATTCCAACCTGATCCACAGAGGGTGAGTTCCTAAAGTCATATCCGCCAGCAGAGGCTTTGTTTCCAGTTTTCATGGGATGGTTCAGTATTCCCGCGGTTAGGGTATACTATCAACCTAAAAAGTATGGATAAGTAATTCTGCTAGAGAAATTTTCTGATCGTTTCCTGAAATTTGTTGTAGAGAAACCCGAATGCAAGCAACACCAGCCCGAGGGTGATGAAGCTTAGAATGCGTCCGAGGGTGCCTAGCCGCATGACATCAATGCAGACAACGTGCAGCACAGCAGCGGCTAGCCACCACATTCCAATCAGGCGATATGGGCGACAGCGAATTGCAAGCCCTGCGCAAAAAAGGAGCGACGCCAACAGTGCCCAGCAAATCGCCAGACCAGAACCATTAAATGCTTTTTCCACATGCACTGTGGACGCAATGATTAGGGTCACCAACCCGGTAATCAGTAGGATCACGCGACTCGGCTTCCAATGATCATCCGTTTTGGTCTCTCGCCATAGGAAAGCATGTAACAACAAGGCAGAAAGAATTGGCAAGTAACGCAACCAATCCAAGGATCCGTGAATCAGCACAGTAGCTACACAGGCGACTAGCAGGGGAAAAACAGCTCCAGCCATCATCATGCTCGTATCCCGGCAACGGTATGCCCAGGCGGTCATCACCAGTCCAAGTGCCGTGAGCGTGAGATCGGGACGATCAAACTCCTGAAATGCATGCGTCCCCACAGCGCAGGTCAGACAGAACGCAAGAGCACCCATGAGCACACCCCCGTCTAACAACCTCCATCCACGATCGACTAATGCAAGGTGCACGACGAGCAGTAATGCGGGCACCCATCCTGCAAGCGGGTGAAAATTCCCATACTCCACGACACTCATAAGAGCAGACAGATGAAATACCAGCGCCGGGCCACCAATACTGCTGCGCTTAAACAGCTGAGCCATACCGTGGCCGAAGATCGCCAAGATGCCACCAAGCACCAGCCATCCAGAGCTATCCTGCATGTGGTGGGCTGCTGTCGTGGCTACCATCAACCAGAGAAGGACCGAGAACACCCACTCCAGTGCGGTGGATTTTTTTGCCTGCTTATTCTGAGCCATGTCATCCCATGCCGTGGACAGGCGAGGAGACATGTACCAATAAACACCGGTTCCTAGTAGTGGAATGACTGATTGCCAGAGCAGCAGATCGTTATGCTCTCTCAGATACCACCATCCACTGACAAACGCCACAGGCACTGAAATCATGGCCAGCTCGTGCAGACCGGGGAGACGGTGGGATTGTTTCCACAGCATAAGCGTGAGCATCACAGAAACTGCCAATAACCAGATTCCATTGACTGCCGAAGGTGATTGCCATTGATTAAAAACGCCAACACCGAGCACCAGCCAGGTAACACAGGCGGGGATGATTGCCATCATGTTGTTGACGGCTTCATCACGCCTAACAATCCCAGTGTAGGCAGCACAGACTGCAGCGAGTGCGGCATAACTCAGCCACGGAGCAAGTATTCCTCCATTCGTCTCTGGAAATGCGGTGATTAGAGCCACCAAGAAAGTCAGAGCAGACGCACCACGGGCGAGTATGCCACCAAAATTGCGCGCACCTAACATGAGCACACAAGCCTCCACCGCGAGCACAAGAAATCGTGTGTATCCGGTCGCTTCTATTAGCACTCCAAGGCTGGCAATCAGAAGACCTTGATAACCAAAAATAACTGCAAGAGACGGGTGCCAGAGTTTTCCTGTGCGTGCCATGGCCGCAAGCCCGATCCATAACAACCCCATCCCGAGGGATATCCAGCCGATTTCGGCATGAGGCATAAGTGAGGGAATTGCAAACACCGTGAGATACCACGCGGCGGAATTGTTGAGTGCCGCCATCCAGCGCTGGATTCTTTCCGGTAATTTCCGTGCCTGGGGAACCATCATCGCGGCAGTAAACAGCAGCCAGTAGCAGCCAAGATAAGTCAATCTTACCGACTCAACCGTCTCACCTGGGTAGAGACCAAGCCAGAACGCGTGTGAGGCATACGCTGCGGCGACCACCCCAAGCCCGATTGATACCCAGCGGTAGCGCAGCATCAGCCAGATGCCAGCCGAGGATAGGAGTAGCGCTGAAAAAAGAGACAGCCAGCCCGAGGGGTTGACAATGGTTCCGTAGAACGCCAGGCCAATCGCCATGACCGCAACGATGCGAGATTTTTTCCACACCGCATATCCGAGTATGATACCCGCCCAGAACGTGAGCAGGACACCTTCCAGGATCGGGCTGTTGATCAGTTTCAAACTCGGCACAAAGTGCGCTGCATAGATGGCATAATACCCAGCGGCGAGTCCACCGGATGCGAGCACCCTGCCGTATTGACGGAACCCTTCACGCCAGTTTTCCAACCACAGACCAGCCCCTGTCAGCGCAAGGGAGATAATCATGAAAAACGACACCTTCATTGCTGCGCCGGCGTGGAACAGCCAGTTCTTATAAGCGTAGGTGCTTAGGAAAATAAGTCCTGTCAGAAGTAAAACCACCCCGATCCGAACGAGCCAGACGCGACCGAAATTCAGCTCC
>JARFPV010000411.1 GCA_029288115.1 Akkermansiaceae bacterium
GGCTAGTCCGCGGTGCTGGTTCATGGTGACGTAACCATCCTCGCCAATATAGCGTGTGCTGAGCGAGTGGCGGATGAACCGGCGCATTGCGTGCGCCGACCTGCCTTCGCCCACGGCAGGCCAGAGCGTCGACATCGGAATCCACGCATCCCACAGTGCGCAGGTTGTTTTAGGGCTGTGGTGTTTTTGGAAAAACGTATCCAGGAGCTGCATCTCCTTTTCCTTTCCCGGCACGATAAACCGGGGAAGCTCGACAGCGTGCAAGGCAGATGAGCCAACAGCGAGGAGAATGATCAGAAGGTATTTTGGGGAGTTGGTCATAACCTGCTAGGTTCCAGTTTTCATCTGAATGACTACACCCTGATACGCACCCCAATCCAGTCACCTGTCAACGTTACCCGTTCTCGTATGTCTGCCAAAAGCTTTTCGACATCTCAAGCAATGTGGGTGAATCAGATTTTCCATCGTTCAATCGGTCTCTCTCGGCGACAAGCAGTTTGCGCATGCGCTGGAGCACCGGCTTCATGTCGTCATCTTTAGAAAGATCACGCATTTCATCCGGGTCGCGTTTCAGGTCGAAGAGCTGGGTGTGTCGTTTCCCATCAACAGCATACTCGATCAGTTTATACTGGCTGTCTCTAACCGACCTCTGCCATGACATGAACGAAAAGTAGAGGTGGTCACGGTGAGCGTGATCCGGCTTTGCCAAGACCGGCTTGAGGCTGGAATACTGCACCGTCTTCGGGGTCGCGACTCCGGCGAGGTCACATAGCGTCGGGTAAACGTCATAAAGATAGCAGAGCTGCTTCCTTGTCTCGCCTTTTGGCACACCTGGCCCGCGCATGACCAAGGGGACCTTGACCGAGTGCTCGTAGACGTTTTGTTTACCCGTTAGTCCATGGCTACCCAGAGCCAGACCATTGTCGGAGGAGAAAACGACGATGGTATTCTCCGCATGACCGCTTGCCTCGAGTGCGTCGAGGATCCGACCAATCTCGGCATCGGTGTGGGTCATCAGCGCGTAGTACTTCGCCAGCTGGGTTCGGATGTTCGACTCGGTGAGCGGTCGTTTATATAACTTCTCGTCCCGGATATGGTGCACCCCGGCATCGAATGGATGCTTTGGCAGGAAGTTGCCCGGCAGTTTGATATTCTTCGGGTCATACATGTCCAAGAACTTCTGCGGGCAGTTCAGGGGGTCGTGTGGCGTCATGAACGAGACGTAGGCGAAGAATGGTTCATTGTTTCCTTTCCTCCCGTTCAGGAACTCAACACAGGCGTCGGCAAACCACTCGGCATTGAACTTCCCGGTCGATGGAATCTTTTCTCTGTTAGCGTAATTGCCGTCGGACGGATACTTGAACAGCGGCGTGCGATCCTGCCCCCGGTGCCCGCCGCGGTAGTAGAGGTTCGCTCCTTCGCTAAACGACCTCATGAAGTGGTCGTTTTTCCCGAAGCCCGGATCGTTTTTTCCCGTGGCGAAGGTGGTGTAGCCACGGTTACGAAATGCCTCGGCCAGCGTCGTGCTTTTCCTGGAGATGGCAAAATCCCACTTCCCCTGGCATTCGAGGTTCCACAGGGTCCGACCGCTAAAAAGAGCGGCGCGCGATGGCGTGCATACCGCCATCGATGTGCCACCCATGATGTAGGCATTGGTGAAGCTGGTGCCGCCCTTCACCAGTCGATCAATATGCGGTGTCTTGATCTGCTTGTTTCCAAGCGCCTGGATCGTGTCGAAGCGCTGGTCGTCGGTGAACAGGAAAAGCACATTCGGACGCTCGGACGCAGCGAGCTCTAACGAGAACAAGATGGACAACGCGAGGACAACGATTGGGTTTTGAGACGGTTGCATGGAAAAAGATTCGGGCACCCGAGTCATTCAGGCACTCTTACTGGTGTTCTATGGATTGGAATTGCCCGAGTCAACTGCTGGATTCTTCCTGACAATCACTTCGCCTTTTCAAATGGCATCGGTGGGCTTGCCGCCATCACCTTGCGGATGAACGTATCCACCTCGTCATGCACCGGATGACCATCTTTCTTGACGGTTGGCACGTGGCCAGCGTTCATCACCAGAAGCTTGTGCGGTGAGTTTTTCTGGGCGTCGATCGTCTGGCGCAGGCCATCGAACATCCATTCGACATTGCCCATACCAGCTGCCCTGGCTTCGGGGATGACAGGCGCTCTGGCTCCGAAAAAGGGGTCCTTTTTTCCCGCGATCACCAGCATGGGCACGGAGCGGAAACCGGCATTCACTGCTGCCTCGGGGTAGAAGGGATACTCGGTATCGCCCATCACGCCGACCTTTTCGATTTTCCCCCGGGTTCCGCCGATCCAGAATTCCTGATTGTCCCGTTTGACGATGTCGAAGGCCGCCTCGGGTGCGATGCGGGACTTGTTGGCCGCCATGGCCATAATCATGGGGCTGGCCCGTGGCGTCACGATCTTGGAATCCATCACCACGCCATTGAGGTCGATGCCCTCCTGGGCAAAGGCGAAGGCCAGGGAATAGGCACCGGATGAACCAGCGCTGGTGCCGTGGGCGAACACGTGGTTCGTGGGGAAATTGGCAACGGTGTATTCAACCGCCGCCATGCAGGCCTGCAGACCGTTCACCTCCCCACCCTTCGGGTTGTTGGGGTAAGGTGTTCCCATGCCGGAATAGATGTCGTGGTCGCCATAGCCCATCACCAGCATGCGGTAGCCCTCCTTGAGTCGGCGGCTCAGAGTATTGTCACCACCCACGAACTTGCCGTCCTTGAACACCGGATTGCCGGCATTGACCTTACTCAGTGTCTCGAAGCTTTCCTCGTGATTGTAGGTGTCCTTGTTCTGGAACTTAAGGGTGCGGTACACCCCGCCCTTTTCAAAGTAGCCGAATCCGCCGCCGTGGTAGTAGACCCACAGCGGGGCTTCCTTACCGGGTGCATTGCGCGGCTCGATGATCACGAACGTGTAGTGACCTGACAGCCCGCACTTGTAGGCTGTGTTGCGGTAAAACTTCAGTTTCCAGGAATCCTTTCCGGAGGTCATCACTTTCTCTTCCACGAGGGCAATCTTGGCCGTGGTCCGCTCCACCGGCTTCCAGTCCTTGAGTGTGTATTTGGGAACGGGATAAGGTAGCTCACCCGACTTTCCAATAGTTCTGGATGTGCCATTCCCTTCATCCGTGCCAGGACTGAGTTTACTCACAACGGCTTTGACAAGGGCCTGTCGTTCAGCCCTGTCCAGCTTGCCATCCTTATTCGCGTCAAACGCCTTGAGAATCGTAGCACGCTCTGCATCGTCGAGCTTGCCGTCTTTATTGGCATCGTAAGCTCTGACGATCGCTGTCCGCACATTGCCACCTTGCGTTCTTATCTCTGTGGCAAAGAGGGATGTGGCTGACACAACCGCAATCAGCACGCATACTATCTGTTTCATGTTCATTGATCTCATGTTCGTTGTCCATCACGGCGCAGCATCCATGGGACGCGGCTCAATCCGCACGCAGGCAATAACACCCAATGGACAAAAATGTTGCCTAAAAAATAGCGCCCAGACAGATACAGCAATCTGGAGGTTTCCCGGCATATTTAAAGTACACCCATTCCCCACGCACTTGCGTGCCGATCGACCACGCACCTCATGGATGGGTAAGTTTCAAGCGCAGGAACACCCTGGATGCGGCGGCACCACCAACAGTGGCCTCCATGGTGACGGTTTCGTAGTGGGAAGTAGGCCCGAGGGTGTCACTTTTAACAGCGATGCTTACGGTGTTGGTACCGTCAGTTGCCGAGCCATCGGCATCATACCAGTCGGTGAGGTTTTTCGACCACTCGTAGGTTTCGGTCACGTCAGCCCTGTCTCTTGGACGGACATGGGTAAACTCCATCGTTGCTGAGCCAGTTCCTGTAAGACTGATGATCTGCCGGTGGTCGTTGAAAAAATACCATTGGTGGGAATTGAGAATACCATTACCATCGTCATCGTCATCAAAGTCACCAGTCACGCCGTTATCGGTCGTCCAGTCCGCATACGGGGTGGCGGATGGAACGGCCGCCTGGATGAGAGTCTGCATTTCATCGGCCATGGAATCGCCAATCATGTAGTATGTCTTGGCATTGCGGTTCCAGTGGAATCCCTGGTTGCCCGAGGGTGATGGAGATTGTGAGGCGTCGATCCAGAATGCTTGTGTGTCGATGACGGCAACATTGTCATCGAACTGAGGGTAGGTCGTGAAGTTTTCCATCTGTAACTGCGCTAATTCGACCTGGCTGTAATTAGAATTATGAGCCATACCAGTTGTCGCGATCACGAATGGCAAACGCGGAATGCCCAAGGACAAACGAACATCCTTGATGAAGTTCTCCATGTTCGTTTCGTATTCGGCGGCAAAGATGGGTTCAACGCGGTCGTTCCACCCCTGGTGCCACCCGAAACCCACGATCTCATAACCATCAGCCGGATTGTGTGTCGGGAAGTTTGTAGCGATGTTATCCAACGCATCGACCGTAAAATCGAGCATTTGCTTGTAATAGAATCCTTCATCTCCGTCCGTGACAGGAACATCTTTGCTCCAACCTGAACTTGGCGGGCGAAAGTCGGTGCCCAGACTCTGGCCACCCCACGCGATTTTAATCAGCAGCACCTTCTCAGTATAATAATCCCCCATGGAATGTCCAAATTGAAGCTCAGGGCCGATGGTGGTGTTGCTACTGCCGGCACCATATCCGGTGGTCAGCCCACCCTTGAGAACGGCACCTCCACCGCGTCTGTACCAAATCCATGCGTCATCACGCACTGCCCAGCTACCGCCGTCCTTCAGATGTGCGTATGTAGTGGGATCATCGTTGTAGATGTATTCCAAGGTCCCCTGGGTGCCCACTGGATTCATCTCGCCATGGCCTTCCATGTTAGACTGGCCAGCAAGGATGAAAACCTTCACCTTGTTAGACCCGTTGATGGGGGTGGTGAAGCTCCACACGTCACCCGTTGTGGTCCCCTGCGCGTTCACCTGGTCGATGCGCCAGTAGTAGGTCGTGCCAGCACTGAGGGGACCCGGATCAAACGTGGTTGCGGTTTGGTTGCCCTTGAATTCACTGGCATCAGGGGTTGAATCTGTGCCGAAATACACGTCACTGGTAACCGCTGTGGCGGATGCTCCCTCGACCCAGCTCAAGGTTTCAGCATTCGTTGCGACTGCGGACATGCCATCCCACGGCATCGGGCGGAATGCCTTGGCAGGCGAGCCGACGGAGAAAGTCCAAATAGGGCCGGCAGTTGTCCCGTCGTCATTGACCTCGTCGATGCGCCAGTAGTAGATACCGGCGGCCAACACACCCGGATCATAGGTTGTTGCGGTTTGGTTGCCTATGAACTCGGAAGCATCGGGAGTTGGGTCTGTGCCGAAATAAACATTTCTGGAAGTAGCATCGAGACCGGCAGTCCAGCTCAAGTCGGTATTGAAAGGCAGGCCCACGATACCATCTCCTGGGCTCGGATTGGTGGGCGGAGTGGGAGGAATCACACCACTGATGTCTTCGATAATCTGGAATCCAGTCGGACCGATGTGATTGAAGCCATTACCCCACACTTTTAATGTCAAAGAAGTGCTCCTTAGCTTAGTAAAAACCATGTAGTTTCCGGGTGTCGTCCCGTTGGTGATTTCCACAAAACTAGAGAATTCCCCCGATGGCAGTGTAAAGTCCTGCTCGACACCACCATTCAAAACAAGCTTCCCCTTGCCGTTGCCAAATTGCGCTCTATTCGAACCAATGTAAACGACGAGTGTATAAACATTATAAGGAATATTCGACACCTCCATGTCGAACAAATTGGATCCGTCACCGGGATCCTCGGTGGCATTGCAGTGGCCATCCATCAAATCACCATCACCACCACTGACGATGGAATGAGGTGTACTTCCATTGTATGGATTACCATTACGCACATCGTTGAGAGTCAGTGTCGCTGTTCCCGTCCCGGTGCTTGCAATGGTCACCGGGGCCTGGGGTGATGACGGAGACCATGGAACCGAATAATTAGACCAGCCGGTTGTGTTGAATGGGGCGACCCCTGCAGACTCAGCGGCCTCGATCGTCACCTTGTCACGATCAGCCGCAGCCAAGGGACCGTAGGCATAGAAATTCACGCTGATTTTCTCCTGCGCCTGAGAAACAAGGTGTAGTGTAAGAACTAAGGCGAGGGTTAACAAGTTGCGGAATGCTGAATGGGTGCGGTGATTCATGGATCTAATTTGAGGGTGGAGAAGCCTATTGGGACTGATCCGCATTACCATCTCTTTTTTTAGGCTCTTACAATAAACTGGCAGGCAGGCAAGTGCCCTGAATTATGCTGTGGCCGTTGCAGCGCATATTGATATTCTTAATTTGCCCTGCTCCTGTTACAGGATGTTAAAAACCCCGCTCTCCATTACGGAAAGCGGGGTGATTCAAATCGAGGAATTGAACGAGGTCAGATCACTTCCGACGGCGGAACACCAAAGCGAGGCCACCTAGGCCGAGCAGGGCGGTGGTGGATGGCTCGGGGACTTGCTGAATCTGGAGACCGTTGATGTGCAAACGACGGCTGTTTCCGTCTTGTGGGGAACCTTCCCCATTACCTTTTGCAGTGAACGAAATCACCCCACCCACGGTAGCTACCACATTGTTGAATAAGACATAGTTGTATCCTTCCTGAAATGCCGACCCATCTGGACTACCTGACTGTGAGTCCACCGACTGCGTTGCAGACGATGTCGTAGTGTTTGTGGTTTCCCAGACTCCTACATTACGCTCTGTGGTTGAAACCGTGGTTATGTCACGATAGCTCAAGATCCATATGTCATACACCCCCTCAGAATCAAGGCCGTTGATGGTCACAGTGTTACTATTGGGTCGAGCGAATACATCTACGTATGAACGGAAAATCGGCAAAGTACCAGCAGTTTCCTGACCGAGCTTAATATCAGAATAGTTTGTGTCGATCGATACACCAGTGAGGACACCTGCCGAGTTGTTTAGCGCACCAGTGTCTACTGCAGCGCTCGAGTTCCACGTCGTTCCCAATCCACCAGCAGGACCGGAAAGAGTTGCTTCTGCCGGAGAGTCACCACCGCCGTTGAAGTTTACGTTAATCAACACCGCATTCGCAAACGGGGCTGACGCCAAGGCAAGGGCTAGGGCAATTTGTATTTTCATTGTTAATGATAGGTTGTTGTTTTGGGGCTTGATTGTATTGCTCTGGAATCCGGCATCGCTGCCGTGATCTCACAAAAGAGTTGCATCCAGTTCTATCAGAATCTCCAAATACTCATCGTCGTCAATCTCTATTTCCTTCGAATTTCATATGATGCATGAAAGGCGGTAGAGGAACGGCGCCATTTCTAGAATAGCAATTAGCTGGTATTCTCAACAATAGCCGTGTTGGTTCAACTCCTGTCTTTCCAAGGCATTAATCAATTCCATGAGCATGAACAAAACAACAGGCATTACCCTTTTACTGCTATCCGCCGCAGCCAACGTGCTTGCCGATGTCAAACTGCCGGCGGTTTTGTCGGACAACATGGTACTCCAGCAACAGAGCAGCGCCAGAGTCTGGGGCTGGGCTGATCCTGGGGAAAAGGTGGTGGTGCAGGGGTCATGGGCAAAGTCTGCAGCCCAGTCAGTCAAGGCAGGCCAAGATGGGATGTGGAAGACGGAAATCAACACCCCAAAAGCAGGCGGGCCCTTCACGATCACGGTGAAGGGTAACAACACCATCGAACTCAAAAACATCCTGATCGGTGAAGTCTGGGTGTGCTCCGGCCAATCGAATATGGAATTCCGATTAACGCACGCGACCAATGGCAAGAAGGAAGTCGAGCAAGCCAACTACCCGCAGATCAGGTTTTTTAATGTCAGTGGTGCGGCAACGGCGCAACCCGCCGAGGACGTGAAGGGAAAGTGGTCACAATGCACACCCAAAACGGCAGGCCGAATTCTTGCGGTGCCTTATTTCTTTGCGAAAAAAATTCACAAGGAAATCAATGTGCCGATCGGTTTGGTATGTCCCGTCATGGGGGCAACCCCAGCGCGAGCATGGACACCAGGCAAGACGCTCATCGAAAACAACATGTATACCAACGAGGTCAAAATGATTTCGGATCCAGAGACGATCGCTAAAGCCAAGGCAAAGTATGAGGCGGATATGAAGGTGTGGCAAGTAGCTGCTGCCAAGGCGAAAGCCGAAGGCACTACCGAGCCGAGGCGACCAAGAGGCTTACCCCGGATCGGAGCCCGCTATCCGTCAGCCCTGTTCAACGGCATGATCAGTCCACTGACATCATCAACGATCAAGGGGGTGATCTGGTATCAGGGAGAAAACGACGTCACGGGACTAGTATGGTATAAACCGCTGTTTCCCAACCTGATCAAAAGCTGGCGAGATGCCTGGGGACTCGGCGATTTCCCATTCTACCACGTGCAACTTCCGCCGTATAATTACGGGAATTCTAACAGCGCCCTCTTTAGGGAGGTGCAGATGCAATCGCTCTCCATCAACAATGTCGGCATTGCGGTGACATTGGATGTCGGCGACTTCAAGGACATCCACCCACCTCACAAAAAGGAAGTCGGCGAACGCCTCGCACTCTGGGCACTTGCAAAGGACTACGGGCAAAAGGATTTGGTTTACTCGGGCCCAATCTACAAGAGCATGAAGGTCGAAGGAGAAAAAATCCGGCTTTCATTTGATCATACGGGCACTGGACTGATCGCCAAAGACGGCACCCTAACAAACTTCATGATCGCAGCAGCTGATAAAAAATTTGTCCCAGCCAAGGCCACGATCACGGGGAAGACAATCGTTGTCTCAAGCGACAAGGTAGCGAAACCCACAGCCGTTAGGTACGCGTTTGATAACGCTGGTGTGCCTAGTCTCTTCAACAAGGAAGGTCTACCTGCATCATCCTTCAGAACGGACAGTTGGTAATATCAGCTCAGCGAGTTCATAGTTAGCCTACGGGTAGCACATTATCATTGTCATCAGTCATCCTGTTACCCATCTTTGAGTCGTCACATGATCATTCAATTAAACTAGAAACACACCTATGAAGCCTCTATCCACCCGACGAAATTTCCTAAAAACCTCTGCTGGAGCAGCCGCAAGCTCAGCCTTTGCATTTAACATTGCACCGAGCGGCCTTTTTGGAGCTAACGCCCCGAGCAATAAACTCAACATCGCCGCCATAGGCATTGGCGGCATGGGAGTGGGCAACTTGAGGGGATGCATGAATGAAAACATCGTCGCCCTGTGTGATGTCGATACAGGCTCCCACACATCATGGGCCCGAAAAAAATTTCCCAAGGCCAAGCAGTTCGTCGATTACAGGGTGATGTTCGATAAAATGGATAAGGAAATCGACGCTGTTATCGTTGCCACTCCGGATCACACCCATGCCGTCATCACCATGGAAGCCATGCGACGTGGCAAACACGTATTCTGCCAGAAACCTCTGACCCACACCATCTATGAAGCCCGAAAAATTGCGGAAGCCGCAAAAAAATATGGCGTCGTTACCCAGATGGGAAACCAAGGGCATTCATCCATCCAAACACGCATGCTCAAGGAGTGGCTTGAAGACGGTGCAATCGGTGACGTCAAAGAAGTCTACGGCTGGACAGACCGACCGGCAGGCGGACAGGTTTGGTCGGACTTTGCCGTCAAAGCCAGATCCAAGGAGACTCCACCAGTTCCAGACACACTCAATTGGGATCTCTGGCTGGGGCCTGCCGCGAACAGGCCCTACCACCCGGATTACGTTCCTACCAGATGGCGAGCATGGCAGGACTTCGGAACCGGAGCACTCGGCGATATGGGCTGCCACATTCTCGATCCAGCGTTCTGGGCGCTCGATCTCGGCGCCCCCGAAAGCATTCAGGCGACGACCACACACTGGCAGCCGGAAGTAAGCTCCGAAACATTCCCACGGGCTTCTGTTGTACGATATAAATTCCCCGCAAGAGGAAACCGCCCACCGGTGAAACTCACATGGTCGGACGGCAGATTACTCCCCCCTATCCCGGAAGTCTTTGAACCAGGCAGAAAATTCGCACCAAGCGGGGCCATTCTCGTTGGCGAAAAGGCGTGCATCATGCACGGCTCCCACGGAGCAAGTGGCCTGCGCATCATCCCGGATGCGCAGATGAGAGCCTACAAACGTCCCAAAGAAAAATACCCCAGAGTTGGCAAAGGCGTTAGACACGAACAGGACTGGTTAATCGCATGCAAAGGCGGCAGAGCCTGTTGTTCTCCATTCGAATATGGTGCAGCACTTACTGAAATGGCTCTGTTAGGAATGGTCGCTATCAAGCAACCCAACCAAGTGCTTAAGTGGGACACCAAAGCGTTGAAAATCACCAATAACGACCAAGCCAACGAACTGGTGCACATCGACTATCGTGAAGGCTGGAAACTTTAACAACTGACTCGCCCCCCCCCTCACCTCCCGGTCTCTTATACACATCTCCGAG
>JARFPV010000479.1 GCA_029288115.1 Akkermansiaceae bacterium
GGTGCGCAACCACGGAATCCACTGAGAAATTACATTGCCCATACACAGTTACCATCGCCGGAACTGTTCGGCAAACTCTTTTTACCCCTCATTTTCCTCCCGACATCCAAAATAATCATGTCTTTTCCACGTTTTTGCGCCAATGTCAGCCCATGAAGAAACTGCGTCAGCGTATTGAATCGCTGCTGAGATCACCCGATTACCGCCCACTCAACAAATCCGAGTTCGCCCGTACGCTCCAGGTCAAGCCCAACGAGCGCGCGGCTTTGCGTGAGGAACTGCTCCGCTTGGAAAACAAAGGAACTATTGTGCGTGGCAAAAAAGGTCGGTTTTCACTCCGTGCCAAATCATCCAAAGGATCCACCAAGGGCAACCAGGCACTTCTGATCGGCACTCTACGGTTTCAGAGCAATGGCAATGCATGGTTCTATCCCGATGCCAACGATGCCACCAACGAAGCGGCAGGCATGGACCTCAAAAAGTTTTCCCGCATTTTTGTCTCATCCCAGAAAACCGGAACCGCCATGAATGGCGACCAAGTTGCCGTTAGAATCGACCGCATTGGCCAGCCGGAATGGACTAAACATCGGCGTGGAAAAAACCACCGTGCAGCGGGCATGTCCAAACCGGATGATGAGGCGGCGGGCTACGTGGAAAAAATCATTGAACGCGGCATGGCACGCATCGTGGGCACCTATTTTCGCCGGGGTAAGTTTGCTCATGTCCAACCTGACGACCTGAAAATTCCAGATATCAATATCGAGCGCGACTCACTTCCACAGGACAAAAAAGACGGACCAAAATCAGGCCAAGTCGTTGCCGTGGAACTCACCCGATGGGACAATCCGAACTCAAAACCGGTCGGACGCGTCACCGAGGTGTTAGGATGGCCGGACACGCCGGGCATCGACATGCTCTCCATCGTTCACAAGCACGGGCTACGCGATGAATTCCCTAAGAATGTGTTGGATGAAGCAAAACGCTTTGGTGATCGTGTTACCGAGAAAGATATCGAAGGTCGTGACGACTGGCGGGATCTCCCCGTCATCACGATTGACCCGCACGATGCCAAGGACTTTGACGATGCCATCTCTGTGCAAAAAATGAAAGGCGGCGGCTGGCAGCTTGCCGTGCACATCGCGGATGTTTCTCACTATGTGAAACCTGGGTCTGCACTCGACAAGGAAGCCCGTGAACGCGGCAATTCCACCTACATGGCAGACCGTGTCCTGCCAATGATTCCACGTGAGCTTTCCAACCACCTCTGCTCTCTGATGCCGGAGGTCGATCGTCTCACCCAGTGCTGCCTGATGAAGGTGAACCAGGATGGCAAGATCCGCTCCGCACGCTTCACCCGTGCCGTGATCCACTCTGGCAGACGTTTCACCTACGAGGAAGCTCAGGATATCCTGATGGCACCGGATAAAAACCGGGGCGACACCATCATCGACATGCTGCATGAAGCGTGGAATCTGGCATCCCTGCTCAGAAAACGCCGATTCGAAAACGGGGCGCTGGATCTCGATATGCCGGAAGTCAGTGTGTTGTTAGACGACAAAGGCAAACCGACGGGGATCGAAAAAAGCGACTACAATGAGTCGCATCAACTGATCGAGGAATTTATGCTCGTCGCTAATGAGTCGGCTGCCAAGTTATTGAAAAACCGTAGCCAAACGACCATTTACCGCATTCATGAGGACCCCGATCCGGACCGGCTAAACGAATACGCAGAGCTCGCCCGACTCCACGGGTATAAACCCGGCAATCTGACGAATAAAAAACACATCCAACAGTTACTCAATGATGCCAAAGGCTCCCTCGAAGAACCTGCCATCAAGATTGGATTATTAAAATCCCTCAAGCGTGCCGCCTATTTCCAGGATCCGCTCGGCCATTACGGCCTGTCAAAAGCCGACTACTGCCACTTCACCTCACCGATTCGCCGATACGCCGATCTCATCGTGCATCGTGCCCTGCAACCCCATCTCGGCAACCCGCCGGAAAAACGCGACCGGCTCCCCTCGCCCGGCGAAGCCGCCCAGATCGCCCAACACATATCCGAAACCGAACGCACTTCAGCTGAGGCAGAAAACGAATCACGCCGACTGAAAATGCTTCAGTACCTCCACATGTGCTCACTGGAAAAGGATCCTCCTGTTTTCAAAACCGTGGTCACCGACGTTCGCCACTTTGGGCTGTTTGTCGAAGCCATCGACATCATGACCAAGGGGCTGATCAAGACCGAGGACTTCGACCCCGGAGAATGGCGATTTGAGGCAAATCTGCTCCGCTTCACCGGACCTAACGGCCACTCATACCAAGTCGGTCAACAATACGACTGCATCGTCGCCAACGTCGATATGGAACGCCAGATGGTGGACTTTAAATTCGCGGAGTAAACACCACACTTGCAAAATCGAGGTTAGCTGCATACCATTCACTCACATTCTCAATGCTGAATTCCATTACTTTCCAAGATTACCGAGGCTTCTCCAATTTAAAACTGGAGAATCTAAAACCTATTAATCTGATTGTTGGATCCAACAATGTCGGCAAAACAGCCGTCCTCGAAGGCCTAGTGATTCCATTCCTTGAGCATCAACCCTGCAATCTGGCACAGCTATTCCGAAATTCTCCATCTAAGGAAGAGCAATCCGCATTCTGGGACTGGCTCGTCAATCGTGATGCGGAGGATAACCTCGCCAGGATCACATGCTCAGCTAACAATTTCCAAATTCACAGTAGTGTCGTCAACACAAGCACCGATGCTCACAATAAAGTCAAACGCTACACACCACAACAAACCGATCCATTAGCGAAGCAATCAACTTCCCAAATCAACCTGGGTGGCAGCTGGGTTAACTGGAAGGTTACGAGCCAAATAGACCAAGCCGGAAAAGCGGTCTGCAAAGTTATTTCTCGCCCCTCGACCCTTGGAAAACCGGAGACAATTTCAAACCTATTTAACGAAATTGCACCGCTGAATCCAGATGGCGAAGATGAAATTCAGGATTTCTTACGCAATTCTATTGAGCCGAGACTCAAACGAATTCGATACGCCCTAGCAAAAGGCACCAAAACTCATCTCGCATACGTCCAGCTAGAGGGACTAAGAGAGATGGTTCCCTTTTCCCAGCTTGGCCAAGCTTTCTCCAGCACCTTGCACCTCTACTGTCTGCTCTACGCTGAAGAACCAGACGTGATGCTCGTCGATGAAATAGAAAACGGAATCTATTACCAAGGCTTGAACGATTTTTGGAAGGGCTTACATGCTGCAGTTCATGCACGTAACACTCAGTTATTCGCCACCACTCATAGCTTCGAGTGCATGCATTCTGCTCACTGCGAAGC
>JARFPV010000499.1 GCA_029288115.1 Akkermansiaceae bacterium
CTCGGAGATGTGTATAAGAGACAGACTATTAGGTGGTCGCCGCAGTTCATCCTCAAGTGCTGTCACAAGTGCTGGCCGCGCATACAAACAACGTCGAGACGTAAAAATCGCCGAGAAAAAGATCGAACAGCTCGAAGAAGATATCGACGAACTTGAAGCCGAACTCGCCGAAGAGATTGAGGAACTCGAACTTGAGTTCAACCCCGCCACTGTAAAACTTGAAAACGAGGTCATCAAACCCTACAAAAAGGATATCAATATTACCACCGTCGCCCTCGCCTGGCTGCCGTACGACCGGGACGGTCAAAAAGCGTGGTAGAGCAAATTGAAGCAATGGCAACAAAGCCTCAGGACAATCTTGCTGCTGTGATGCACGTCCTCTTTCTCGATGGAGATTGCGTTTTTTGCCAAAGGTCTGCTGTGATTTTACACCGGATAGATCGGCATGACCGATTATTTTTCACCACACTTCAAGGAGAGACTGCTCAGCAACTCCCTGAAGAATGGAGAAGGATAAGCAATCCCCAAGGAGGGGCATCCGGCACCGCAGTTCTAGCGGAAAATTTCGGCTCGACCAATGTCCGCTTCTGGCGAGGAGCGGATGCACCGCTTCGATCGTTGAGAATCATTGGAGGAATGTGGTCGGCATTCTGGCTGTTATCCTATTGCCCTAAACCAATCAAAGACTGGGTGTATCAAATCATCGCAAGGAACCGCCACCGGTTATCTGGCAAGAATAAAACATGCACCCTGCCCGATGAGGAGTTCAAGGCAAGGATGTTGCCCTAAGCAGACATGAGCCCAAAAAACGTTACGCCCTCACTTGTGAAAAGGCTTTAATGGTATATCATTCGCTGTATTGACCATGGCCATGCTGTCACCTATTGCGTATTTGATGTTTTTCCTGATGCTTGGGGAGGCTTGCCATGCTCTGGTCGTAAATGGATACAATTCTAACAAACACGACAGATTTCTTAATCTCACCACCAACCCTAGCCACAACCCGGATTTTATACACGCAAGCGTCGATCTCACGGGAGTCGGGTGGTATCTTGCGGGAATTCCCACACAACGACGTGGCGTCACGATGGTTTCTCCAATTCACTTTGTGGGCGCCAATCATGCCAAACCAGGAATTGGAGCATCCATTCATTTTTTATCAAGCACCGGAGTAGTGAAGACATTTACGGTGGCAAGCCACTCAATTATAACTAACTCTCTTAATCAGGACTCTGATTTAATGATTGGGACGTTAACGTCCGCTATAAAATCAACTGATATTATTAGTTTTCACCCTTATCTGAATCTCAGCAGCAATGCAAGATACAGGAACAAGCCCATGCTGATGCTGGGCAAAGACGGCCTGGGTGCGAGTCAAACTGTTGACAGGATTGGCACACTCGCCGCACCCCCGAGTATCAATCTTACACAGGCTCTAATCAGCGAATATGATACAAATGCTCCAGATGCGGATGACGCATATTTCAACAATGGAGATTCGGGTAGCCCGTCATTCATTTTACAAGATGGTATAGCTGCGATTGTCGGAGTCCACAGCCTCGTTTCCACAAACTCCAATCCAATACTCAACTACGATAGTTTCGTGCCGCATTATATCAGCAAACTGAATTCAGTCATGGCACAAAATGGATATCGTATGACCAAGGCCATCCCCGGAAGCACCACTCTTGATCTAGATCATGAGCTGCAGGCTGGAATTATCCGTGCAGGTCACCCATTCACAATTAATCTCACGATTAACAATGTGCAATCGACACTCGCGGAAAATACAAAGCTAATAAATTCATTTCCTAGTGGCACTCTCGTTTCCAGTTCTGGAGGCAACGGCTGGTTTGACGAGTCAACTGCATCACTCACCAAGGCCCGCCGGGCATCCATCGCCGGATCATCCTCCTCAGCATACGGTCTCACCCTAACCATTCCCAATGAAGGAATAGCCCAGCATCAGGTCACCTTTTCCTGTGATCAGTTTGCTGCCAGCACGCAGAGTTTTAACATCAACGTCATCGGCTCGTTTCTGAGTTTCACATCAGGACTTACTGACACCTCTTCCACGGGTGATGATGACCATGACGGCATCATCAATTTGTTAGAATACGTCTTTGGAGGTAACCCTGCGGTATCATCGCAGTTTCTGCCTGGCACTACTACTCCTTTGCTACCTGAGTTCAAACAAACCGGAGGTGTTTTCCAGATCTCTTACCTCCGGCGTAAGGATTATGTTACACGCGCCATCAGTTACGACCTGGAATCTTCTACAACCATGGCAACCGGGACTTGGAGCAATGCCACATCACTGATCACCAAAACCACGGTGAGCTCTGTGAACACTGAGTTTGAGAAAGTCACTTACGAGCTGGGAGGAACTGCCAGCGATCGGTTTTTCCGAATTGAAGTTACTCTGAACGAGTAAGAAAGGTGGTCGTTTCAACGAAATATGCTCACATGGTTTCATTTCATGATGTTAACCTCGGCGATCTTGCCAGGCCTGTTAGTTCTATCGAAATAACCCATGGCATGAGAGCCCTGATGACCACCGCTATTTCGAGCAAAGGTTGCTTTGGTTGCCTACAAGTTCAAAACTTGCCCTACTTTCGCAGGCGATCCCTAAAAAAGCTCCGAGTGTAAAAATAAAGCGGGGCCGCCGTTATGGAGACCCCGCTTTGCCCTTACATTGAGCCCTTACAATGAAACAATGAACTTTTTACGTTAGCCTAGGTATATTTGGGCTAACTTTAATCTAACTCCGATTACCCTTTGTCGGCGGCCATGGATTCCTTCACCTTCGTTTCGATCTCGGCATAGAGTTTTTCATCCTCCTTGAGAGCCACCTTGGCGGCATCGCGTCCTTGGGCGAGTTGATTACCGGAATAGCTGAACCACGAGCCGCGCTTTTGTACGATGTCGTATTCCAGAGCGAGGTCGAGCATGGAGCCCACTGAGGAAATCCCCTCGTTATACATAATATCGAACTCAGCCTCGGTGAATGGTGCCGCGACCTTGTTCTTGACCACCTTGATGCGGGTGCGATTGCCCTGCACACTACCATCGGTTGCCTTAATCTGACCAATGCGGCGGATATCGACACGGACGGAAGAGAAAAATTTCAGTGCCCGACCACCTGGGGTTGTCTCTGGATTACCAAACATGACACCGATTTTTTCACGGATCTGGTTGGTAAAGATACAGGTGGTGCGTGCCTTGGAAATCAGGGCCGTGAGCTTGCGCATAGCGGCACTCATCAAGCGTGCCTGGGTGCCCACGGTGCTGTCGCCAATCTCCCCATCGAGTTCCTGCTTAGTGACCAATGCGGCCACGGAGTCGAGAACCACGACATCAATAGCATTGGAACGAACCAGGGTCTCAACAATTTGAAGTGCTTCTTCACCGGAGTTTGGTTGCGACACTAACAGGTCGTCAATATTCACACCGAGTTTGGCCGCATAGGCAGGATCGAGTGCGTGCTCCACATCGACAAAAGCTGCGAGACCTCCACGTTTCTGCGCCTGGGCAATGACAGTGAGCGTGAGTGTTGTCTTTCCAGAGGACTCAGGCCCGTAAATTTCTACAACACGACCGCGAGGGAATCCTCCGACACCGAGTGCCCGGTCGATGAGTAGGTTTCCTGTGGGGATGACATCGACGTCGACACGGTGGCCATCACCGAGGCGCATGATGGCGGTTTCACCGAAGTCCTTCTGGATCTGGGAAATTGCGAGATCAAGATTCTTCTTACGTGCGGCAGCGAGTTTATCATCGGCTGCGGAATTTTTATTGGCGGGCATGGTCGGTTTGGCTTTAGGACTAGCTGAAGG
>JARFPV010000511.1 GCA_029288115.1 Akkermansiaceae bacterium
AAGGCAACGTCGAGTCGAGAAAGATGGCCATCTTTCAGATAATCCTGCAACTCGGTCTGATAAAGAAAATCCTCATTGTAGTTCTGATCGCCGAAGAATAACCAGCTATTGCCTTTGGATTCGGTTTCCGCACGCTCCTCGAGAAAAGCCCGGAATGGCGCGATCCCTGTCCCGGGGCCGACCATGATGACTGGCGTGTCGCCGTTTTCAGGTAAGCGGAAATTTTTGTTCGGATGCACGTAAACTGAAACTTTTGAGCCATTTGGTGCATCATCAGCAAGAAATGTTGAAGCCACACCCTTCCGTGACTTCCCATGCGTATTGTAACGTACTGCAGCCACCGTTAGGTGAACCTCTCCCGGGTGTGCCTTTGGGCTTGATGCGATCGAATACAACCGCGGTGGCAGCTTACGCAAGATATCCACAAACTGCTGAGCGGTAACATTTTTTGAAGGATGGTCTTCCAGTAAATCGATGATCTGCCGACCTTCTGTCCACTCTTTGAACTCGCTCTTTGCTGTGTCTTGAAGCAGGGATGCGAGCTTTTCCGAACCGGAAATTTGTTGCCATGAACTGACAACCTTGCGTGAAAGGCCCGTGATATCGAGCATCGAACTAAGCGCCTCATCTAACGTGGCTTGACCGACCGCCTTTATCTCAACACTTGCATCTGCAGCTAACCCTGTGGCGGTCAATATGGAATCCACCACATCCTTGGCATTACGTGGCAATACCGCGAGCACATCACCTGGTTGGTATTCAAATCCAGATCCATCGAGAGAAAGCTCAATATGAATTGTTTCTTTGTTAGAACGATCACCACTCAGCAGTTGATTATCGAGAATTTCGGCAGGAAACGGATTTTTGCGGTCGTAGACTTGTGCTGGTACAGGCTTATCAGCAACTGGTTCTGCACTAGCTTCACCCAGAACATTCCACACACCTTTACTCCAATTCGCAAACGATTCGTCGTAGTCAACATCACAGTCAACACGCTCTGCGATACGTTTGCCGCCAAGTTTTTCAAGACGCGCATCGACGTCCTTGCCTGTCTGGCAGAATTGATCATAACTGGTATCTCCTAAAGCACAGACAGCAAACTCAACACCATCGAGTGATACATCCGCTGACATCAGTTCTTTGTAAAATTCCTCAGCGGCCTCTGGAGGATCGCCTTCGCCCCAGGTGCTGACTACGACAAGCAATGTGCCTGCATCCTTGAGTTCAGCTACTTTGGTGTCTGCCATATTGGCAATCTTCGCTTTAAAGCCGCCTTTCTTCGCGGTTTTAAGCAAATTTGATGCAAGTTCTTCGCAATTACCTGATTCCGTACCGTAGAGCACGGTGATGGATCGTTTTTCACCAGGTGCAGATGCTTCTCCACCTGAAATCCCTGCAAAATAGCCGCTCAACCATGTCGCTTGTTCGGGCGTCAATGTGGCCGCAAGCTCTTGGGTTTTCAGTTTCTGCGCATCGTCGAGCGGCGTGTGTGTTGGTAAATCAACCATTTTAATCATTAGTTACTTTATAAACTTACTGCTTTCGGTGGGCACCATGCCCTATAGGGATGACGAATCAAGGGAAAATGAGGCATAATTGTCATTTTTAACCACAAGAATTACCACAGTCCATGATGTGCTGCAGCGTGAATCACTTCCCGAACTTACGATCCAGCTCGTTGAGAGAGATATGAATCAATGTCGGTCGACCGTCGGGTGTGCAGTATGGAAGGTCACAGGCGAACATGGATTCGAGAAGCTCCCTGGCGAGGTCGACACGGCACGGTTCATGGCGGCCTACGCGCCGAGCCATACCTGCGGCAAATGCGTCGAAGGCTACTGCTTTGACCCGTCGAGTTCCCACCGTCTCATGGAGTTCATCCACCAGTTCGAGGAGAAAGGAATGAACATCGGTAATCTTGAGAAAGCTCGGGATGGAGCTGACCTGAACAGTCGTGCCGCCAAATGACTCGACCACCATTCCGGCTTCAGCAAAGTGTTCTGTATGGCGCAAGACCAGTTCGGCATCGAGTGCCTCAAGCTCGAGCAGCTCGGGCACTAGCAGACCTTGAGAATCCATGCCATCGGCCTGTGATGCCTGAAGAAGGTTTTCGTATACTACACGTTCGCGAGCAGCCACTGGATCTAATAAAACAACACCATCTTCTCCCTCCATCACGATATATCGGTCATGTAACGGGCCAATCAGTTCAAAAACGGGCCGTTTCAACATCGTCTCGCCGGACTTGTCGGATAGGGCATCTTGTTGTTCAACCCTTCGTGAAAATTGTTCCTGGGGTATCGGAGTGGGGGCTGTGCTTGCAGTTTGTGCAGGTTGACGCTCGGGCAAGGCTTGCTTAGGGGGTACCTCAGGTGTGACGACCTGCGCAGAAGGTGCCTGTATTATGGACTGAGCCGCTACAGGCGATTCCACATCCCTTCGAAGTGCTTTTTCAACAGCATCAGCAATCAAATTACGAATCTCATGGGGTCGATGAAATCGCACCTCCCGCTTGGCTGGATGCACATTTACATCCACAAGCGTAGGATCCATATCCAGCCAAAGCCACGCCGCCGGATGAGAGCCCTCGACAATCGCACCTCGGAAACCATCACGAAGCGCACGGGAAATGGCAGCATCCTCGATAGGTCTTCCGTTCAAAAAAACAAATTGTTGTCGCCTTCCTTTACGAGCAAATTCTGCAGGCAAAAGGTATCCACGCACCTTCATCCCCTGCCCGCTTTGCGCCGGAATCTCAATCAATTTTGCTGCGGCATCGTTACCTGCTATCCCAGCAATCCTTACCCGCCAATCGTGTGTGCCAGGGAGATCGAACACACTGCGTCCATCCTTCACAAACGTAAATCGCACTTCCGGTGCGGCCAATGCGTGCAGCCTGACCTGATGCTCAACATGGGCAGACTCCGTGGATTCAGCGCGCAGAAACTTCCTTCTAGCTGGGACATTGAAAAATATTTGTTTGGCCTCCACACACGTTCCTTCCGCCCCCCCGGCCTCACGCACTTCTTTAACGGAGCCCCCCATCACCTGAATCTCGGTCCCGGCAACGGATCCCCTTTCCCTAGTCAGCAGGCGAAACTGAGACACACTCGCAATGCTCGGCACAGCTTCACCACGAAACCCCAAAGTCATGATCGATGCCAGTTGTTCACTCTTTGTTAGCTTGCTAGTGGCGTGCCGTTCCAAACTAAGGAGTGCATCATCCCTGCTCATACCACTGCCGTCGTCAGTGACTTTGACCATGGCAGTTCCTCCACGCTGAATTTCCACGGTCACGTGGGACGCACCGGCATCCAGGCTGTTTTCCACCAACTCCTTGACCACACTTGCCGGTCGTTCAACCACCTCACCCGCTGCCACCTGGCTGGCGAGGGTATCGTCGAGGATTTGGATGCGTGACATGACGGAAATTGGATCTTTCAAATAGACAATGATCTCGGCGGGTAGATTCTAAGAGAATGCATGCGCATTAGCCAACAGTACTTTTTGTATCGGGGGACTTTTTTTTAATTGTCCAATATCCATTATCCTCTATCCATTCACTAACCGTGCCTAGAGATCCTCAACCCAGCTTTATGGAGCAACTTGCTTCCCGACGCCCACCATGGTTTTGGTGGTTGCTGGCACTCATCCTTGCAAGCTGTTTCTCCATTCTATGCTGGTCGCTATGTATCTCCATTTTCAACAATCCGGAAGTGCCACGTAACTACGAGATTCTTCGAAAACTAGGCCGACTACCCGAGCATAGGGCATACACGTCGCAGACCGCACCAAAGCACCCGACTGCCTCAGCAGCCGTTCTTCGGAAAAGCTATCTCGAGTTCAGCAATGATGAGCTTACAGTCGTCAACAATAGCCTGATGCATAGTTATCTGACCAACTTTCGTGAGGCTACATTCTGCACCTATCTCCAGGGCACTTACAAGGTCACTGGCGCACGCAAACTCACAGAGGAAGATATTATCAGTGGAGGTTTTGCCGTGCAATTGCGATCAATGATCCAACCAGACGAGTACAGTGAACTGGCACCTTACCCTGTGATCGCCGAGATCATCTTTCCCACCCCCTATGCAGATTCCTACAAAGGTTTTCATGTGGGAGATATGCTAGAACTGGATATCACACCGCATTTTGCGTCATTGCTTCATATTGAAAAACTAGAGCAGGACGATGATGACACGATCATCGTAATCACCGCAGTGAGCCTAGCGAGCAGGTTACGGCCGCCTCATGAGGGTCCCTTCGATCTTGTGCCGCCAAAAGAAGTAAAACTAGGAGCTACCTATCCACTATTCCCTCAACCTTAAGAAAGGATGCGTATCATTCCTGTCATCGTGATTGTTAGCCTGCTCATTGCGACATCTCTCGTATGGAATTTTCAAGGGCAAAGTGTTTCGAAAAACAATGCGGATGTACCCGTTGTCTCGCCACTACATAAACCAGACCCAGCTCAATACGAGAAACTCAAAAAGCAACTCGCAGAAAAACGCACCTTACTGGCACGTCAGTATCAATCAGCCAGAACCTCTTCGAAAAAAGCGGATGTGCTTAAACAAGCACGCAATACACTCGAATCGTATCTATTGAAAATGACCCACTGCTGGCGTGGCACCCCGTGGGACTTCAACGGGACGTGCAAAACACCAGGGTCGGGAAAAATCGCCTGTGGCTATTTCATCTCCACCGTGTTGCAAGATGCGGGAGTGAAGTGCGAACGTATCCGGCTCGCTCAACAACCTTCCCAACGTATTATCGCAAGTTTCCTAACACGCAAGGACATGCACATCAGGGCTGGGCTATCCTACGATGATTTTCTGAAACAGGAAATCGCCCGTGGTCCAGGCTGGCGAATCGTCGGGCTGGATCGGCACGTCGGATTCCTCGTGGTCGAACCAGGAGGTAAAACTCGCTTCATCCACTCCAATCCCGGCACGCCACAAGTCGTCTTGGACGAAGCTCGTGAAGAATCTGCTTATCTACGAAACTCGAACTACCGCGTCACGGGCAATATTTCCGCCAATCATGAGTTCCTCAAAGGCTGGCTGACGGGTAAGACTTGGAAAACCAAGACTCAGTAATCACCCCAAAAAGAAAAACCTCCACCCTACAAGAGGATGGAGGCTTGATTGAATTTTGTTCGTTAGATTCCGTAGCGACCTTCATCGCCAAGAGCTTCCTCAATACGGAGGAGCTGGTTGTATTTGGCAATACGGTCTGAGCGAGACATCGATCCGGTTTTGATTTGGCCGGCGTTCGTAGCCACGGCGATGTGAGCGATGGTGCTGTCCTCAGTCTCACCTGAGCGGTGAGAAATGACGGAATTATAACCGTGAATCTTACCAAGCTCGATGGCATCGAGCGTTTCGGTCAAAGTTCCGATCTGGTTCACCTTGATAAGGATGGAGTTCGCCACACCGAGGTCGATTCCCTTTTGCAGGAAATCAACATTCGTCACGAAAAGATCGCTGTCTCTTATACAC
>JARFPV010000576.1 GCA_029288115.1 Akkermansiaceae bacterium
TTACAAGAATTCACACATCGTAACCTACCGTGGAGAGCACGCTATCGTACCGAAACGCAGTATTCTTTACCTGCCTGAGAGCATGAAGTCACGTGTTGTAGAAAAACCCACCGGCAGGTTCGTCCTCTGGCCGTTTTTCAAACAGCGCAACCAAGACTGGATCTGGACTTATGAAATCACCCTGGATCAAGCCAAAGGTAAAACACCACTTCCGGAGGGTAAACTCAAGCAGTTTGAGAAACTCAACCGCGTCGTCATAGCCCAATTCCGTGGCAATCCGGTTTCTGTCCTGAAACCCGCCAACAAAAGCGAAGACGGCAAAGTTGCTGATACGGAGAACAGCAAATCACAACGATAACACCAATCACATTAGAAATGAAAATATCACATAAAAAGAATCTGAGCCTTTTAATCGGGCTCGCAATCACAGGAGTCACTCCTGCTATCGCAGCGGTCGACTTCATTGAACAGGTCGACCTGGAATCAGGTATGGTCTACCAGGTCTACGTCGATGGACCAGAAGAGCCCGGCAGCAAAAACGGCGAACAGGTATCCCCCATGCCCGTAGGCAGCCAGGGATCCACCTTTGCACTCTACGCCAAGGGACTTGACCCCGATGACACCATCTACCTGCTCGAAGAAAAATACGTTGCCGCATACACCCCGGAGGCTGTCATCACCATCACCAGTGAGGATCCGCACCCCACACCACGTACCCGCGCAGACGAACCGTTCACCGTCAGCGTGAAAGTCGATGGCCTGCTTTCTCCGGGAGCTGATGTCCCTGAGGCAGCCCTCAATGTTTACCTGCAACAGGTTAGCTTGGATTACGACGATCTTCTCGATCGTGCACCCACCGATGGCACCGCCCAGGAAGTGCTCACCGATGATTTCTTCATCGTTGAGAATGGTGAAATCGAGCGTGTCGGCATGACCAAGCTCACCAGCGATATCTTTTTCAAGGAGCGTGGTGAGGAAATCTTCCGCGCCTTTGCACTGCCTGACGCTGACCTCGACTGGTTGCAGATCGCTTCCGGCCGGGTCCAGGTATGGCCCATCGCTGACGTTGCCATCGAAGGCATGGCCCCCGGTGCGAAAATCACGCGTTCCTTGCCTGATCTCACCATCAGCCTGAAGGATCTCTATCCTGACAGCACCACGACGGTTCAGATTTACAAGGGCAGCCAGGCACTGGGTACCGCCGGCACCTTGATCGAAGGCTCACGAGTGGCATTCAACTCCATCGTCCCGCAAGACGCACAAATCCTCGTGCGCAACTGGGACCGATATGCAGCAGATGATGGCACTTACACTCTGGAAGTCATCACCGTGACACCTTTCGATAATCGCGCACCCGAGCGTCTTGCATGGCTTACCTTCGAGGTAGACCGCACCATCAAGATGAACGGAAGTGCGACTACTTCGGAATAACGTTTTGGTTACGATACAAGAGGGAAAAGCGGGCTGACCGCTTTTTCCTCAACGTATCCTCCATCTCTGTAAACAACAGCATCAACATCAAACCCTTCACCGGCTCAACATGATAAGAGACTGATTCCCGCACGAAACCGTCGCCTTTTTTCACCTGCTTATTGTTGGGCGTAAAATGACCATACTTGCTGGTAAACTCTCTCTTCAGCTTATCAAAATCAGCTTTGAGTTGAGCAGGCCGGGCACCTTTTTCACCATAATGA
>JARFPV010000668.1 GCA_029288115.1 Akkermansiaceae bacterium
TATCTGTATATTTCACTCATTCTATTACCTCAACACGACCCTGGAGATGTTTTTACACATACCTATTTCATGTTTGTTACAGCCGTGTTTGCTTGTGTAGGAACTTATTTCTATAACGATATCCGGTATCGAGAGTTCTTATTGGTGAAGGAGGTCGAAGCGGCACGAGAAAAAGTTGAAAACACCAACCAGCAGCTCAGGTCGATTGACGAAACAAAGTCGAGATTCTTTGCTAACTTAAGCCATGAATTAAGAACTCCACTTACCTTGATTCTTGGGCCAGCAGAAAATCTCAGAGGTTTGCTCAAGTCGAGTAATGATCCAGTATGTGATGAATATCTCGATACGATTGAGGAAAACGGTTATCGCCTGTTGCGCCTCATTAACGATATCCTGGATTTGGTCAAACTGGATAGCGGTGAGTCACCGCCTCGCCCTGAATCCGTTGAGGTCAAATCGTTTATCGATGGTATGGTATCGAACTTGAGGCCAATTGCATCGATGAAAAACGTCGCGATTTCAAGTCAATGTGATGTGCAGACCATGCCGATAGTTTGGCTGGATCGAGATCGTTTGGAAAAAATCATTCTTAACCTTTCGGTGAACGCTGTGAAATTCACCTCATCGGAAGGATCAATTGTGTTGGCTGTCGCTGTCAAAAACGACAAAATCAAGTTTACTGTGACTGATACAGGTCAGGGAATGAGTGAAGAGGAAGTGGATAATGTGTTCGTTCGCTTTTGGCAGGCTGATATGTCAGCGAAGCGAAAACATCGTGGCGCTGGAATCGGTTTGTCACTTGTCAAAAGCCTGACCGAGAGCATGGATGGCGAAGTCACGGTCACTTCAAAACTAGGAGAGGGCTCCGTCTTTAGCATCGAATTGCCAGCCATTGAACCGTCATCAGATGCATCTGATGGCGAGAAGGTAAATAGCTCAGAGGATGTCCTTGAGCGATTCAACAGTCAGGCGAGGGCACGAACGGATCGTGCCAGTACCCAGCAGTCGCTGCTCACGGGCAAGGAACAGGTAGAGAGCTTGCCTGAGAAAACTGAGGAGGTTAACTCGACTGCTGACCGGAAACGTGTTCTTGTAGCGGATGATGAGGAAGCCATGCGGCACTTCATTATCCGCCAGCTGGGTGAATATGATCTTGTAGAGGCCAGAGATGGAGACGAGGCATGGGAGGTGTCTCAAAAATACAAACCCGATCTAGTGATTCTGGACCTCATGATGCCGGGGATGGATGGTATCGAGGTGACGCGTAAACTGCGTGCACATGAGCAACTGGCCCGTGTGCCTGTTATTCTGATTACAGCTCAAGCGAGTGAGGCACCCAGGCTGGAAGCCCTTGAGGCGGGGGTAAATGACTTCATTTCCAAACCGTTTTCGACCGTTGAGCTAAGCGTGCGAGCGAAAAACCTGCTCAACAGTGCCGAGTTCGAAATCCAATTGTCGGACAACAACGAAAGACTGGAATCAGCATACGGCCAGCTCAAGGAACAAGAAAGTCTGTTGGTTCACACAGAAAAACTCTCGTCCCTCGGCAGGATGAGCGCTGGCATTGTCCACGAGGTGAATAATCCTCTGAACTACACCAAGACGGCATTGCACGCACTGGAAACGTTCAAGACTGTGTTGCCAGAGGACGAGCGAGAAGACTATCTGGACGTATTGGGAGATGCCAGGGAAGGGGTGCAGCGAGTTATTGGGATTGTGAGCGACTTGCGCTCCTTTACACGTGGAGACGAAGCCCATATGGACGAACTGGTTCTCAAGGACGTGGTCGAAAGCGCACGTAGGCTTTGCAGTTCAGGAATGTCGGGGATGAAATTCTCGGTTGATATTAGTGAAGCGTTGCTCATTCATGGCAATGAGGGGCAGCTCTGCCAAGTCATGGTCAATTTTTTCCAAAATTCAATTCGTGCCATTGAAACTAAATGGGATTCACCTGAAGAGGGTGAGATCATTGTGTCGGCTGATGAAAATGGTGATGGAGCCCTGCTCCTGAGCGTTAGAGACAACGGTTGTGGTATTCCGCCCGATATTCAGGACAACGTATTTGATCCCTTTTTCACCCAGAATGATGTGGGTGAGGGTATGGGGCTTGGTCTGAGCATTTGCCACCGCATCATCAAGCAACACCATGCCACTGTATCTGTAGACTCAGAGGTTGGTGAATATGCTGAGTTCACCATCACTTTTCCAAAAACAGACTGATTTTAGTTAAATTATCTTAGTTATTTAATTTTCTTGATTTAATTGAAAATCTACCTAATCTCGGTGGTCACAGCACATGAGTGATCAAATTTACAATAACCATTCTGTTCTCTTTGTTGATGACGAGGAAAAAACTCGGAAATACTTTTCCCGCTTGTTTGGCGAAAGGTTTAAAGTGCTTGTGGCAGAGGACGGGGTTCAGGGGCTTGATGTTTTCCGAGAGAACATCGACGACATAGCCGTGGTTGTCACGGATCAGCGCATGCCTAATATGACCGGATCCCAGCTATTGGAAAAAGTCACTGAGCTAAAACCTTCATGCGTTAGAATTCTTTCAACGGCCTATTCTGATATTGAGGCAGCTGTTGATGCGGTGAACAAGGGCGGTATCTATCAGTATATTACCAAACCTTGGGAGGTGAATGACCTGGAGGTGTCCATCATGCGTGCGTATGAACTATACGTTGTCCAGCAGGAGCGCGACTCTCTGTTGAAGCAAAAACTTTCCAGTGTTGAAATGCTCGCGTCCTCAGACCGAGTGCTATCCATTGCAACTCTTGCAGTATTTCAGCATGAAAATCTCAGGCATGTTGGTGAAGCATTAAAAACACTCGTTGAATTGGCGGAAACCGGATCTGACGATGCAGACGATAGCGCAGGGATCGATCCATCACTCAACTGGCGTGAGCTTTACCGCAGGCATCTTGTGTTCTTACGCTCGATCCGAGAGGGGCTTACTGGTGATAAACTTCACGGCGGTGATCTCGACTACGGGCAAAGTGTTGCGGTCATGGATGTGGTCCGTCCATTGACTGATGAACTCGGATGCTTCGAATGGCTCGGGAGTGATGGAGTGGATTCTAGCTGGCCAGGATCACTGGATGCCGTGCAGGGAGAGATAAAAACTCTGCTCGAAGCTCTGGCAAATGTGATGCGAGATGCGGGTATAGTCCTGGCTTCCCAAGTGGACGGAGGTGTTGAATTTAAGCTTTCATCGCGCCTACTTGCGAAGAATCTCGAGCCTTTTCGGGCTGCAACGCAGGAGCCTCCGACGGATGATTGTATTCAGTTGGCCGCTGCCGTGTTCAGGTTAGCTCACACGGGGGCAAACTTTGAAATTTTGCCGGAAGACCGCCGGGACATGATCCGCTTTCGGGTAACGTATGATCTGAAAAAAAATCCGGATACTGGAGAAAGTGGCTGGGATTCCCTAGTGGGAGCCTTGGCCGGCAATGATGTATTCTGGGCACGTTACGGAAGCTGATCAAAGGTATCGAAACATATCCAAATATGATAAAATTTGTTTATTGCGTTAGAAAAAACCCTGAGATGAGTGATCAGGAGTTTCGCGACTACTGGCTCAACCATCATGGACCGCTGGTGAAGAGTGTGGCCGAGACGTTACAGGCGAAAAAATACGTACAGAGCCACACCATTGATTCTCCACTGAATGGAGTTGCACAGGCACCACGAATGAGCAAGACACCCTACGATGGGATTACCGAGGTTTGGTGGGAGAGCCATGATGCGCTTGCTGCCATCGTACAGACGCCAGAAGCCCAAGAGGCACTTGGAACGCTTGTGCAGGATGAAGCAAAATTCTGCGATTTACCAAACTGCTCAGTATTTCTAACCGAAGAACACCTGTCTCTTATACACAT
>JARFPV010000140.1 GCA_029288115.1 Akkermansiaceae bacterium
TTCGGACGATTTCGACTTCATCTCCACCGGAGGTGGTGCCTCGCTAGAACTTCTCGAAGGAAAAACCCTCCCCGGCGTCGCGGCCTTAACCGATGCCTAACCAACCAATCAACTCATCAACCAATATCATGCGCAAACCAATCATCGCCGCCAACTGGAAAATGAATAAAGGCCCTCGTGACACCGAGGACTTTCTCAAAGCTTTTTCCGGAAAACTCGACAACCTCACGGACGAGGCAGACATCGTTGTCGCTCCTCCGTTCGTATCACTCGCCGCTGCTGTAGCGACCCTCTCATCAAACTCCGCCGTCGCAATCGCAGCGCAGAACGTTTCCGAGCAAGACAACGGTGCCTTCACGGGAGAAGTCAGCACCATGATGCTCAAGGAACTCTACGTTCGCTACGTCATCATCGGTCACTCTGAGCGTCGCACCCTCTACGGTGAAACCGATGCGCTCATTAATTCCAAGATTAAGAAAGCACTCGAAGCCAAGCTCAAGCCGATCTTTTGCATCGGTGAGACACTCGAAGAACGCGAAAGCGGAAAACTCGAGAGCGTGCTCCGTACCCAAGTCACTGATGGGCTTGCCGGTATCGACGAGAAGGAAATGAAGGAAATCGTCGTCGCTTACGAGCCCGTCTGGGCAATTGGCACCGGCGTCGTCGCCACTGTCGAACAGGCACAGGAAGCCCACGCTTTCGTCCGTTCCGTCATCGCAGACCTCTACTCACAGGAGCTCGCCGACAAAATCCGTATCCAATACGGCGGCAGTATGAAAGCCGACAACGCAGGCGAGCTTCTCGCCCAGCCAGACATCGACGGCGGTCTCGTCGGAGGTGCCAGCCTGGAGCCTCAGAGCTTCCTCGACCTTATTAGCGCTGCCGTGCAGTAGGGGCTCTCAAATCAAGGCTTTTAAAAAGTTTAGAAACTGGAATCTGCAAATGCAGGTTCCAGTTTTTTATATCCAGCTCACACCCAGATAAATCATCATCGCGTAGATGAGTTTACACACGTAGTGCAGGATCTGGTCGGTGTGGAATCCGGTCCAGCCTTCGCACTTTGCGTAGTCGATGAGCCAGTGCAGCACCAGTTCGATGACGGCTAGCGCAGAGGATCCTGTTACGATCCACACCGCACCGGCATGAATGAGTGAGTGCGCTGTCAGCGCGTGAATCCAGACCCCTTGTGGTGGGTCACTCCCTAGGAAGGAAGAGATGTCCGCGTGGCGATCTTTTGCGTCAGACAGGAACTTTCCTTGGAGTGGAAAATCCATCACCGCATGACCGATGGCGAGAGCGAGGAAGATAAGGAGGATTCCCTGCACCGAGTGGGGATCGGCTGCGATGGCGGCTATCAGAGACATATGTTTTTAAGTAGTGTAGAGGTAAGGTTTGAGCTTGTGGATTAGTCCCAGAAATTTTGATAAGCAGCCTCGGCTTCCACTGCAACGAGTTTCTCGTTCACGTGGCGGATGCGTCTGCTGAGCTCTGAAACGAGTTCTGTTAGGAGCTTGGTTCCAGCCTCGGGGTAAGCACCCACAAATGCCTCAAGATCTTCACGAGTTGCTTTCCATACCTGGGAAAACGATTGCGCAGTCACAGAGGCACTGGCAGTTCCTGGATCGAAGATATTGATTTCACCCAGACTTTCGCCCGGTTGGACTCTTGCGATAAGCGTGCGTTTGCCATCCTTGTCGGTATGGACGTGTAACACACCCGAAATAACGAAATAGAGTGCGTTTTGCTCTTTACCTTCTTCGATAAGAAGCTGGCCTTCCTGCACGGGTAGGAAATCTCCATAGCCGCTTAAAAACAGTCGGTCGTCTTCTTCCAGTCCGGCGACAAGCCCCATGGCCGGCAGTTGGGGGGAATTGAATTCTGTGCTCATATATATAGTGATGACGGTTGTTGTCGGAACATATTCATCCAGGGAGCCACCTTTTTGAAAGAAAATAGGAGAAAAATCCCACTTGCCAAATGGTGTTCATTTGGTTATGTTCTAATAAACACTGTTCAGAACGAGCGCGTTTTCCATTATCAACTACCCATTAACCATCAATATCATGTCCAATGTATCACTCACCAATCGCCAGCAGGAAGTCCTGGACTACCTGAAAGACACCCACCGTAACGAAGGCTTCATGCCATCCACGCGTGACATCCAGCGCCATTTTAACTTTGCTAGTCAAACCGCCGCGATGAGTCACCTCCGGGCGCTGGAAAGAAAAGGCGTGATCGTACGCAAAGCGAATAAGGCGTGCGGCATCGGATTTCCCGAGGAAATGGAGCGCGAGGAAATTGTCGATATCCCGATCTATGGAAGTATCGCCGCCGGTATGGCGCAGGATGTGGACAACGAAAAGGAAGGATGCCTCTCCATTGACATTAGTTCTCTTGGCCTACGTGGTAACGCCCGCACCTTTGCTCTGAAAGTGCGTGGAGAATCGATGATCGATGCCCACATTTGTGATGGTGATACTGTCGTGCTTGAATTTCGCGAACCTCGCAAAGGAGATGTCGTCGCTGCTTTGATTGATGGAGAAACCACACTCAAGCGCTACGTCATTGAAAATGGTAAACCTTTCCTTCGTGCCGAAAATGCCGATTACCCTGATCTCATCCCCGCCCGTGAATTGATTATTCAGGGCGTGCTTGTGGCGTTACTTAGATCCGCTGCGTAGTAGGTTCTGGTAGGGTCAATTCGATGAATTGACCGCCAACATTAGTCCGGTCAATTTATCCACCGACTTGGTCGGGGCGCGCAAATTGACCCTACCTCTTGAAGTATTGAGTAAACTGATTTTAGCTTCCGGTTCACCGCGTCGCCGCGACATGCTCGCTGAGGCTGGTTTGGAGTTTGATGTCATTCCGTCTCCCGCCGAGGAACTGCACGATGTGTCAATGCCTTTGCATTTGCTCTGCGAAGCGAATGCCGAACTCAAGGCAATGGCTGTGGCGAAGGATCATCCGGATGCAGTAGTCATTGGCGCGGACACACTTGTCTACATCGACCAAACGCCTCTCGGTAAACCCCGAAGTGAGGCAGAGGCGCGAGCGACACTTGCCAGGCTCTCAGGCCGAACCCATCAAGTGTGTACCGGCGTGTGCATAGCGCAGGGTGATAAAACTGAAACCTTCCACACTATCACCGAAGTGGTGTTCAGGGATCTTTCTCCTGAACTGATTGACGAATACATGTCCAAGGTCAACGTCATGGACAAGGCGGGATCCTACGCCGTGCAAGAGCATGGGGATATGATCATCAGTGAGGTCAGGGGAGACTATGACAACGTCGTAGGTTTGCCTGTAGAAAAGCTGCTGGTCCGGTTAGAATAAAGTGGCGGTGGTCTCCGGTCGCCGCCACGTTCAAACTCGCAGCCACGCAAGGAACTCGCGGTTTCCATCTGTGCCTGTGATGGGCGAGTCGATGCACTCGATCCACGTGTGTCCAAGTTCTTCGGTGACAAATTGATGAATTTTGTCCACCGCACGTTGGTGTAACTCTGGGTCTCTGACGATGCCACCCTTGCTGATGTCTTCTCGGTTGAGTTCGAACTGCGGTTTAATCAGACACACGATTTGTCCGTCTTCCTTCAACGTGGCGAACATGGGAGGTAGGATTTTTGTCAGGGAAATAAATGACACGTCCGTTACTGCAAGATCGATAGGCTCGCCGATGTCATCCGGTGTCATGTGGCGGGCATTGAATTTTTCCTTCACCACAACACGCGGGTCGCTACGTAGCTTCCACACCAGTTGATTGGTCCCTACATCGACAGCGTGCACTTTCACGGCACCTCGCTGTAACAGGCAATCGGTGAAGCCGCCAGTTGAGGC
>JARFPV010000297.1 GCA_029288115.1 Akkermansiaceae bacterium
GAACTTCGGCGTCGGTGGCGGATTCTGGAAATCCCTCGCCCACTACAAAAAACTCGCCATCGTCGAGGACGCCGACCTGAAGGAAGCCGAATCCGTCGGCGCCGAACTGGCCGAATCCAATGAACCTGCCGAATCCCCGAACTCCGACTGGAAAGAAGAAGAAGGAGCCGAGAAAAAAGAAAAGGAATTCCCACAGGTCGAGCTGACCGATGCCGATAAAGCCATCACCACCGATAAAGACGGCGTCATCACCATCCCCGTGGCCGCTTGCTCGAAGCCAGAAAGCACCGAGAAAATCCGCTTCATGAAAAGCTACGACGAGTCATTCGTCCAAATGCACTACAACCTCGCCGGTAACCGACCCGAACTCCGCTCCTACACCGTCGAACTACCAGCAGCCGGGAAATACAACCTCTCCGCCGAAGTCTGCACCGTAACCATCGACCGGAGCTTCACCATGCGCGTCAACCGCCGCAACATGCACGAGGTCGAACTCCCGTTCACCCTCGGCGACTGGAAGGAAACCAAACCAACCACCATAGAACTCAAGGAAGGCCGAAACAAACTCCAGCTCACCCTGAAAGCCCCTAACAAAGGCGTCAGCATCAAACACTTCAAACTCACCCCGGTGAAGTAAGCTCAATGAAGTTTGCCATTGGTGCGGTATCTCTACTGCTCGCACTCTCACCCGCCACCACGGCGGGTGAAAACAACGGCAAGCACCTGTTCATCCTCTCCGGCCAGTCGAACATGGCCGGGATGAAACCTGAGGTCTCCTTCATCCCCGCCGTCACCAAGGCATTCGGTAAGGATAACATCATCGTGACCAAAAGCGCCTACAGCGGGGCATCCATCCGCAGCTGGGCAAAAACAAACCACGAGTTTCCCCCACCCACCCGAGGCCGCGTGCCTAAGGTTCGGGGACATTTTTACAAAACGCTCATCGACGGGGTCAAAACCGCCATCAAAGGCAAGTCACTCAAGACCGTCACCTTCGTCTGGATGCAAGGCGAGTCGGACCTCAATAACACCGCCTACGACGTCTATCTCAAGGAGCTGATCTGGCAAATCCAGTCCGACATCAATTTCAAAGACATCAACATCGTCATCGGCCGCATCAGCGACTGCGGACTCGACCGACCAAAGCGACTCGAAGGTAAAAAATACATCCGCAAAACCCAGCAGGAATTCGCCGAAGCCCACCCACGAGGCGCATGGGTCGATACCGATGACCTCAACGATAAAAAACAGCCCGACGGCACCATCGTCCACGACCTCCACTACACCCCCGAAGGATACAAAATTCTCGGCCAGCGCTTCGCCGACAAAGCCATCGCCCTGATCAAGGCGAACTCCTAGCGCCCCTGAACCCCGCGGGTTTGAAATAGGGAGTGTAGACACTCTTGTCCACAGCGGAGGATGTGTGAACTTGATATGCTCTCCTTGGGTTGCCGTGGGACAAGAGTGCCCCTCCTCCCCTGCCTTCTACATGCCAGCTGCGGATCCAGCTCAAAAATTGGTGGCTTTATATTTGACTGAGGGGCGTGGGGGGGCAGGATAAGTACCAACTTACGCTTAATTCCTGTATTTCTCCACTTTGAGAGAAATACGGCGAAATAACCCACTCGAACACCATGAAACTCAACCACCCCGCCAAAACACTCCTGCCGATTGCAACGCTTGCCCTCTTCTGCACATCGACCCAGGCAGCAACCGTCAGCCTGACGAGTGTCGATCAACTCGATTTCAACAACGTGGTTAAGGCTTACGATTTCGGCCCCGATGTCGATAGCACGTTCGACATCGGCGGCGTAACGTTTACCCGGCACCACTGGACCAACGGCGTTGCTCACGACGACCTGACAGTGACCGGTCTTCACGCATCGGGCGGCAACTTGGGTTCCCCGAACATTACCCTGGGTGGGACCGCCGCTGACCGCACCAATCTCAATGCCCTTCTAGACGATACCAACTTCGGCAGTGGCCAAGATGGCACCACCGTGGCCCTCAGCATCGCGGTGCCCAATGGCACCTACAACGTTCAATACATTACGGGTTCAAGCAATAATCGAGAAAATGAGCTGTTTGATACCAATGGCGGCGGCAGCGTATCGCTAGGCTCTTACACCGGAGGTGGTAACTTCTTGATTACCGGCACAGTTACCACAACAGACGGAACGCTCGATCTCGATATTTTTGGCTCCGCCGGTTCAGGTGACGGTCGGCCCATTATTGCAGGCCTAATCATCAATGCCGTCCCAGAACCCTCCACCACCGCCCTGCTCGGCCTCGGTGGACTTGCCCTCGTTTTCCGTCGCCGGAAGTAACCCGACCAATACCCAATCTCCAACCCCACACCCTCACTGCAGGGCCGTGGGGTTTTTTGTGCTTAACAAGAATCTATGCCCTACGAAAAAAGGCACAACCGAATGTATCACACGGGTATTATTCGCCCACAAATACTCGAGTCCTACCGATTACAGTAGCATCAAATGACTGCTTTTATTCGAAGGATTCACGATTAGTCTCGTATCAATCCTCATGAAAACTCCACTCGCCTGTCTTCTATCTTGCCTCTTGTATCTTACCTCTGCGGCTGCATCAGCCGCCCCGAACATCCTGCTCATCTGCATCGATGACCTGAACACCCAGCTCAACTGCTACGGACATAAACACGTCCACACCCCGAACATCGATAAACTCGCCAGCCAAGGCAGACAGTTCTCCCGCCACTATGTCCAGGCCCCCACCTGCGGCGCCTCCCGATTCAGCCTGCTCATCGGCAAATACCCACCACCCAACGGCAGCAACGGCCTGATCGTCAAACACTACCAAAAAGATCACCCCTCCCCCAGCCTGCCACATTGGTTCAAATCCAATGGCTACCAAACCATCGCCATCGGCAAAATCTCCCACCACCCAGGCGGATTCATGGGCAAAGACTGGAACGAACAAGATAAACCCGAAATGCCCGGCGCATGGACACGCACATCCATGCCCTGCGGCGACTGGAAAACGCCCCGAGGCGCCATGCACGCATTCGCCGGCGGTAAACCACGCACCCGCGAATACAGCCCACGGATCGAAACCACCACCAAAACTCCCGCTTACCCCGACGACCTCATTCTCGAAAGCGCCACCAAGGAAATCGACACCCTGGTAAAATCCGACAAACCATGGCTGCTCGCCGTCGGATTCATCAAACCACACCTGCCATTCACCGCGCCTCAGAAATTCCTTGATCACTACAAAAATGTAGAGTTTCCACCCATCCCCGATCCCGACAAACCCACAGGCCCATCCCTCTGGCACGGCAGTGGCGAGTTCATGCGCAACTACGCCGATAAAAATAACCCCCACAAAGACCCCAAATACGCCCTCAGCGTGCGCAAACACTACGCCGCCAGCACCAGCTACGTCGACGACAACGTCGGCCGCCTCCTCACCCACCTGGAAAAATCCGGTGCTATTAACAACACCATCGTCGTCCTCTGGAGC
>JARFPV010000195.1 GCA_029288115.1 Akkermansiaceae bacterium
CATCGTGATCGCCCATGATGCAAAGATCAGTATTTCGCCGGTATCCCCCAGTGGACAGCTACCCCGCAGTTCGCTGCGAGCCCCAAGCACCATAAACTGGCAGGCAAAGGAGCCGAGCATCCAGAGCACCGTCCACCGGGACCGATGTCCACGATGAAGATACGCGGCCCCCTGCACAGCGGCGAGCGCTGCGAGAACCACGGCTAGAAAGAGTATCCACCTGTCCATCGGAGCCCGTCACATGCGCACGAGCCCCCAAAAGATCAAGCCGATATCGAGCCATTCTTGCTCATCGTTAACCATATCCGACGAAATGATTGCCACCACTGGCTGTAAAGTGTAAGTGCACAACGACTTATTTTTCAATCCACCCGCATCATCCATGAAAATCGGTATCCCTTGTGAATCATCTCTCCAGGAAAAACGCATCGCAGGCACGCCTCAACTTGCCGACAAACTCATCGGGCTCGGGTTTGAGGTCGCCGTGGAAAAAGGCGCCGGTAGTCACGCGAATATCAGCGATCAGGAATGGACCGACGCCGGGGCAGAACTCGTGGCGGAGCCCGATGATATCTGGCAGAGCTGCGACGTCATCCTCAAGGTCACCCCTCCCACCACTGAAGAGGCATCAAAAATTACCACAGCCAAGACATTGGTTAGTTTCTTCTGGCCTGCGCAGAACAAGGCATTACTTGATCAGATAAGCAGCCAAGGGGGCAGCGTGCTCGCCATGGACTGCGTTCCGCGAATTTCGAGAGCTCAGAAACTCGACGCCCTGTCATCGATGGCGAACATCGCCGGCTACCGTGCGGTGATTGAGGCGGGAAATCACTTCGGCAACTTCTTTACCGGTCAAATCACGGCGGCAGGAAAAGTTCCACCGGCCAAGGTGATGGTGATCGGTGCCGGCGTGGCAGGACTTTCTGCGATTGGATGTGCATCCAGCCTGGGCGCCATCGTACGGGCATTTGATACCCGACCCGAAGTTGCCGATCAGGTCAAAAGCATGGGTGGCGAGTTCCTCTACCTCGATTTCGAGGAAGACGGCACCGGCGAAGGAGGCTACGCCAAAGTGATGAGCGAGGAATTCATCGCCGCTGAAATGAAGCTCTTCGCCGAGCAAGCCAAGGAAGTGGATATCATCATAACTACCGCGCTAATTCCGGGCAAACCGGCACCAAGACTGATCACCGCAGAAATGGTGAAAACCATGAAAACCGGCAGCGTAGTTGTGGATCTCGCTGCCGAACAAGGGGGCAACTGCGAACTCACCGAGCCAGGTGAGGTCGTCCACAAGCACGGCGTCACATTGATTGGCTACACAGATCTCCCCAGCCGCATGGCCGCGCAATCGAGTAAGCTCTATGCAAACAACATCGGACACCTTTTCGATGAACTCTGTCCGGAAAGAAACGGCGTCATCAACCTGAACTTCGATGATGAGGTCATCCGCGGCACCACCGTCATTAAGGAAGGGGAAATCACCTGGCCACCACCAAAACCGGCACCCCCAAAGCCCAGCGCGGCACCTGCCCCCAGCAACAAGGAGGTCCAAGCCCCTGAGCCAGTTGTATCCAAAGCCCAAAAAACCTGGGGCAACTTATTAGGCCTCGCCATTGTCATTGCCGCTATCCTGGGCGTCGGAAGTGTCGCCCCCAAGGAGTTCATGGGACACTTCACCGTCTTTGTCCTCGCTTGTTTCGTTGGCTGGCAAGTGATCTGGAATGTTTCCGCGGCCTTGCACACTCCCCTGATGAGTGTGACCAACGCCATCAGTAGTATCATCGTGTTAGGTGCCATCCTGCAGATTGGTCACGGTTCCCAAATAATCGTCATTCTCGCCGCCATCGCCATACTGATCACCACTATCAACATCGTTGGTGGCTTCATGGTGACCCACCGGATGTTAGCCATGTTCCGTAAAGACTAACTCATTTTCTAAACATGCCTGAAGGAATCACAACCGCCTGTTATATCGTTGCCAGCATTCTGTTCATTCTCAGCCTTGGAGGCTTGAGTAATCAGGAAAAAGCCCGCCGCGGAAACCTCTACGGAATCATCGGCATGCTGCTCGCCGTTGGTGCCACCCTGTTTAATGCCTCCGTGGGCAACTACGGAATCATCGCCACAGTCGTCGCCGTTGGTGCTGTCATTGGCGCAGTTCTCGCCTCCCGTGTCAAGATGACCGCGATGCCTGAGCTTGTCGCCATGCTTCACAGCTTCGTCGGCCTCGCCGCAGTGCTGGTAGGGTATGCCACTTTCCTCGATCAGACTCACCCTCTCGAGGGAGCGGTAAAAACCATCCACGATGTCGAAGTCTATCTCGGCATCCTGATTGGCGCCGTCACGTTCACAGGATCCGTCGTCGCCTTTGGAAAACTCAACGGCATGATCGGAGGCAAACCTCTCACACTGCCTGGACGCCACCTCCTGAATTTGCTCATCCTTATCGCCTGCATTTACCTCGGCTACGATTTCATCCAAACCGGTTCGCAAACCTCACTGATGATCATGACCGTGCTCGCCCTCCTGTTCGGCATTCACATGGTTGCCGCCATCGGCGGAGCCGACATGCCTGTTGTGATTTCCATGCTCAACAGCTACTCAGGATGGGCAGCAGCCGCCACGGGGTTTTTGTTAGAAAACGACTTGCTCATCGTGACGGGTGCACTAGTGGGATCCAGCGGCGCGATCCTTTCGATCATCATGTGCCGAGCCATGAACCGTAAATTCATCAGCGTCATCCTCGGCGGCTTCGGCAGTTCAAATGGTAACGGAGCCAAAGCAGAGGGAGAACAAGGCGAGGCAGTCGCTATCACCGGAACAGAGACGGCAGATCTACTTAAAAATGCTCAATCCGTGGTCATCGTCCCGGGCTACGGCATGGCGGTTGCCCAAGCGCAGCAAACCGTCTCCACAATGGTCCAGAAACTTATCAACACGGGGGTCAACGTACGCTTTGCCATCCATCCGGTAGCCGGCCGCATGCCTGGCCATATGAACGTTCTGTTAGCCGAAGCCAAAGTCTCCTACGACATCGTACTGGAAATGGACGAGATCAACGACGACTTCCCAGAAACCGAGGTCGTCATGGTCATCGGAGCTAACGACATCGTTAACCCTGATGCGGAAAATGATCCCGACAGTCCCATTGCAGGCATGCCCGTGCTTCAGGTTTGGAATGCCAAAGACGTGATTGTGCTCAAGCGCAGTATGGCTGCCGGTTACGCTGGTGTGGAAAACCCCCTGTTCTTCCACGACAATACCCGCATGCTCTTTGGCGATGCCAAGGAGAGCATCGACTCCGTGGTGCAGGGCCTTGGTTAGGCCTTTTACTTACCCAACAGAACTCTCCTACCTGCCGCAGCATCGACATTGAAAAAGGTGGACCCCGACCCTTTGGGCACCTGGCCTTTTTCTACCTGATACTGAAACACCTTCACTGGCTTTACTCCATTAATTTGTGAGAATAGGTAAACCCTGATGGTCAGTGGGTCTTTACCGCTGTATCCCGGCACATCCTTGATTGAATAGAAGATCTCATTCCTGCCGTCACGGGCACCACCGATAACCACCTCGGAATGCTGAATGTCCTGAAAACGATGTTTGCTGATGCGGTTGACAGAAACCTGCACGTCTCGCCCCGGACAAAACGCATACACCTTGGCTATATACTTTGCACGTTGCACCACGATAGGTTGGGGTGGACGTTTGCCATCGGGTAAGAATGCCACACCGTCCACGTAGCTGAGGTTTCCAGCCTGAATCTGCTTACGGATGTCCAATAAATTGCTGAGATTGACAAACTCCGCAGCGTCATATTTCCACCCCCTACCCTCGTGCACAAAACTAAGCACCAAGAGATTATCCGTCGGCTTGCCACCAACCCCGAAATCCACCTTACCGAAGTAGACTAACTTTGCGGTAACGCCTTTCGAGCGTGCCCTGAGCAACTTCAATCCTGTTAGAGGAGGTGGTGCCGTAGGCAATTTGAAAATATCTGCCGGCCACACCCCCTTTGTCGATAACACCCTGTTCTGGATCGCCAACTTCCGGTGGGATACCGTGATCTGTTTCCACGCGTTATAGTCACGCTTCACCATCGCATTTCTCCAGTAGACATAAACTTCCTGAAGTGACTTTCCAAGCGCCGGCGATGCGGCGGCTTGTGCGGATGCTTTGTCACCAGTTCCAAGCGCGAAAGCACAGCACACGGTCAAGAGAAATAATTGCAGTCGTTTCACGCTTTCCATTCGACAATAAATCTCGAAAAGGGCAAACCATTTCTCAGCACAGCGCATTACGGTATTTAATGTATGCGCAAACGACTGAGAACAATGACGACCATCAGCCCAGCCACCCCGATCACTGCACCGCTGAGCGAAGAGCGCGAACGTGAGCTCCTCAAGGACGCCCAGTCGTATTTCTATCAAGTGGAAGATGGTCTGGAATTAGTGGCGCATTGCTTCTTTCCTCCGAACCATGATGCCAGCATGGCAGCTCCGGCGATCGTGTTTTTTCATGGCGGATTATGGGACGTCAGCATGCCAACCCAGTTTGCGCCACACTGCATGCACTTTGCGAGCCGTGGCATGGTCGCTGTAGCCGTGGAATATCGCGTGGCGACCAAACATCAAGCTTCTCCAGAAGATGCCATTGAAGACGCACAAATGGCGATGCTCTGGCTACGTCATAACCATGCGACCTTAGGGATCGATCCAAACCGAATCATCGCCGCAGGTGCCGCATCCGGTGCTCACATGGCTCTCTCTCTAGCGATGCTTCCCGAAGTGTTGGAAGTCGATGGATTCACCGCCCGACCACTCGGGGTAATCGCACTCAGTGCCATCGTGAATACTGGAAAAAAAGGAGCTGAACATGAACGGTTCCGTGATGCTAAAAAGGCACACAAGGAAAGCCCATCCAACAACATCCGCAAAGGCTTACCCGCATCTCTGATTATACACGGCAAGTCCGACACCATCGTTCCGCATGCTGAGGTTGCCAAATTTGCCAGACTGATGAAACGCAAGAAAAATCCCTGTGAGTTTATCGACTTCGAGGCGGTCAACCACAGCTTTTTCAATTTTAACGTCAGCGCGCGGCACTTCGAACTGACACTCAATTCGATGGATGCCTTCCTCGTGAGTCTGGATTGCATCGAGCCGATGGAGTATGTGTAAATCGCTGTGAATCAGCGGGCTTGATATGTTATAACACCCGTTGTGCCCTACAGGCATGACGACGACTGCAAAAATCACCAAAGTCGTCAAATATCCGCATTACCTCGACCTCGCATCCGGAGAACACACCGAGGAGTCCTTCGCCAATTGGCTACGCTCAGTCACACAAGACGCCTAAAAACAATTCACCCCAACCCTCTGGTGTGAGAGCTGGGGTGAAATGGCAACCCGTACGGCATTGACTGCGCTGCCGCTCCGACTACGCGGTTTCCCATCTGCTCCTCCGCAGATGGGAGTTATAGATGCGCCGCATGCGCCCCATTTTGTGGGGGCTGGTGCGGCTTGCGTTCAAACCCTACGGGTTCTCGTCCCGTAACTTACGCAACCCGTAAAAACAATTCACCCCAACCCTCTGGTGTGAGAGCTGGGGTGAAATGGCA
>JARFPV010000301.1 GCA_029288115.1 Akkermansiaceae bacterium
CCACCGTGTCGAGAATAGGGCGGGTCAGCACCCCATGCTTGCGAGCAGCATGGGATACCGCTTCGCCAACACGACCGGCTGAAGGGAAAGGATTACCACTGGCATCACGCAGCTCGATTCCAGCGACCATTCCACATTGGCGGACATCGAACACTTGCGGATTGCGGGTTTGTATTTGAGACAATAGCTCACGTAGATGGTTCATTTTTTCCGGCAGCTGGCCGAGTGTGTTTTCTTGTTCAAACACATCAAGATTCGCCAATGCCGCTGCACACCCAAGCTGGTTGGCGGTATAGCTATGGCCGTAGTAAAATGCGGTTTCCGCACCGCCGCAGAACGCTTGGTATACCTCCTCACGAACCATGGTAGCAGCGAGTGGCAGATATCCACCGGTCAGCCCTTTCGCCAAACAGAGGTAATCGGGCACCACACCTTCCTGCTGGCAGGCGAACATCGTGCCTGTTCTACCAAAGCCGGTCATCACCTCATCCAGGATCAACTGCACACCCTGTGTATCACACCACTGCCTGAGCTGCTTCAGCATCCCCTCTGGCCAAACGTGAATCTGGTTCACCCCCTGCACGAGGGGCTCGATGACGACGGCGGCCGTTTTCTCGATCGTGGATGGATCAAGCGAACTTAACTCATCCAGGTCGCGAACGTGAGAAACGGGGTAACCAAACTGCCTGAACCGATCAAAAAAGGCACCGACCCCGCCGAGCGACGCCGCTCCCATAGTATCGCCATGATACGCCCGATCAAATGCGATAAAATGTGTCCTCTCCGGGTTACCCGTCTGCATCCGGTACTGCACAGCCATTTTGACCGCAGACTCAACCGCCGTTGATCCGTCGTCGGAAAAAAAGACTCTCTGGAGGTCGCTGTCAGGAAAAAATCCGGCAAGTCGCTCGGCCAGCTCACTGGCTCTAGGGTTGGCAAAACCTAAATAGCTTGTGTGTGCCACCCTTTCGAGCTGGTCACGAATTGCCGCATTGATCACAGGATGGTTGTGACCATGGATGTTCGTCCAGATGGATGCGTTCGCATCGATGTATTTCCTGCCTTCGGAATCAGTCAACCACACACCCTGCCCTTCCACCAGAACCAGAGGTTCGGTATTTTCCCAGTCGGATTGACGGGTAAACGGATGCCAGCAATGCGCCTTATCCGCCGCGATCCAATGATGGGTGTCCACGGCTTTATTTTTCACAGCCTGGGATACAAATCAAGCCACTGCGAAAAAAGCTGTAAAATAGTTGAATTTTTAGCCTCTGACTTGCGTCTACCCAGACATGACGAAGAAAAACTTGCTCCATATGGCGCTCGGCTGCATTGCGCTGTTCCTGCTCCCCTCCTGCGTTGATTACGGATATTATGGATATAACGGCGGTTACAGCTCATACAGCAGCGGCCACTACCCCGGCAGCAGCCTAAGCGTGTTACCTCGCGGCTACACACGCGTCTACGTGGGCAGCACTCCCTACTGGTATCACGGCAATCGCTGGTACCGCTATAGCGGTGGTCGATACCACTCCTGCGCACGACCTCATGGCTACCGCGGACATATCCATCACTCACGACCCAGCTATTCACGGCCCTATTCAAGCTACTCGCGCCCATACTCGAGCTATTCACGTTCATATGGCAACTACTACAGAAGCAGCCCCGTAATCAGCTACCACCATAGCTCATACAGGACTCGAAGCTGCCCACCAACGAGTTATCGGTATAGCTCCTATTCACGCAAATCTAAATCCCACAGTAATTACTCAAAGCATGGTTCCCGGCACGGCAGCAACCAATACTCCAGCAGGCATTCATCGCGCGGATCAAGTCACCACACAAGCTCAAGACGAGGATCTGGATCGAATTCCCACTCCACACGTTCATCAGGAAGAAGTCATGCCACTCCGCGGGCCACACCTCCGAGCAGGCATTCAAATCCAAACAAGGCAAAATCTCGAGGGCGCAGCACCACGATGACCGTTTCGACCAGTGCTTCCAGGACAAGGTCCAGTGCTTCCAGCAGGTCATCCCGCTCTGGAGGAGAAAACCGCAGCGGTCGAAAGCGAAAAAAGTAAAATACCTACATCCTCTCAGGCACTCTAATCCCCAGAAGACCCAAGCCTTTTTCCAACACCCGACCGGTCAGCTCACAAAGCACCAGTCGGGTGTTTTGTGTTTCGCCCTCTGACTTAAGAACAGGACAAGCCTCGAAAAACGAGTGAAATGCCTTGGCGAGCTCGAGCAAATAGTTTGCAAGCAGGTTCGGACGAAAATCATCTAACAACGAAGGGACCGTTTCCCCAAAACGCACCAACATTCGTGCGAGGTTAACTTCGGCGTCCGCCTCGATGACCACGTTAGCGTCACTCAACTGCACACCTGCATCCAGTTTCCTGAAAATCGAACGCACTCGCACATAGCTGTATTGTAGATAGGGAGCGGTATCACCCTGTAGCGCAAGCATGCGATCCCAACTGAAAACATAGTCGGTCATCCGGTGCTGGGAAAGCTCGGCAAACTTAACGGCACCAATACCCACAATGGCTGCCACCTTTTCTTTTTCGGCAGCCTCCAGGCCTGGGTTTTTTTCTTCAATCGCCTTGGCGGCACGTTCAATGGCCTCATCAAGCACATCAACGAGCTGCACATTGTCGCCGCTACGTGTCTTCATCAATTTTCGGTCCTCACCAAGAATCGAGCCGAACGCGATGTGATGCATTGCGGGGTTCAATCCACGTTTCTCAGTAGCAGCGAAAATCTGCTGAAAATGAAGCTGCTGCGGCGCGCCGACCACATACCAGATCTGATCCGCATCCCACTCTTCAACCCGGAAATCAATCGTGGCGAGATCCGTCGTTGCGTAGAGGAAACCACCATCGGCCTTCCTGACAATCGCCGGCTTGTCCGCAAGCTTGGTATCTTCATCGAAGAACACACAAATCGCACCCTCACTTTCACGTGCAACACCACTTTCCAGCATGCCATCAACGAGCGGCGCGAGACGATCGTTGTAAAAACTCTCACCATACCAGTAATCAAATTTCACATCGAGACGATCATAAATACCCTGCAGCCCCTGTTTGGATAGCTCAACGCACTTTTCCCAGATCGCAAGGTTTTCAGCGTCACCACTCTGGAGTTTTACGAGCTCTTGTTTGCAGGTATCGCGCACTGCTTCATCATCGCCACATAACGCGTTGACTGTCCGATAGACACGCAACAGCTCTGCCACCGGGTCACTCTCCAAAGCAGCTTGATCAAGCACGTTTTTCCATCCGTGAATAATCATACCGAATTGAGTCCCCCAGTCACCGATATGGTTGTCCGTGATGACTTCGTGACCCAGAAAACGCGCAATCCGTGCTAAGCTATCACCGATAATTGTGGATCGGATGTGCCCCACGTGCATCGGCTTGGCAAC
>JARFPV010000279.1 GCA_029288115.1 Akkermansiaceae bacterium
CCGCCGCCCGATTCAAATAATCACTCCAATTCTTGCGCCCAAGATCCAGTCGGCGCTCAGGTGCCACTTTCTCACGCAAGAAATCATGCTTGGCTTCACGACGAAATTCCTCAAGCGACATCTTACGGCCGGCAAGCTCAAATGCCCGCACATCATAAATTGACTCACTATTCCAGTATCGGTCAAAACCACGATTGATTTCCGGCAGAATATGCCCACTGACCAAGCCTCCAAAATCGATCAGGTTATACTTGCCGCCATAACCAAAATAATGATCACCAATATTCCTGCCACTGAGTATCGCCAACCGACCATCGGCAATGATCGTCTTATTATGCATCCGCTGGTTTCTTTGCCCGCCATCCATCAGCATGTCCACACCCCGAGCCAACATATGCTCACGAAGAAGGTGTGGATTATAAAGTCTGAACTCCACATTCGGGTGCGACTGGATTGCGGCCAGTTGTTTGTCCGAATACGAAATCCCCAACACGAGATCATCCATCAATATCCTGACGCTAACACCCCTGTCTGCAGCCATAAGCACACGCTCCATCAGCAAACGTCCCGTGTAATCTTCCATCCAAATAAATAATTGGATATCAAGTGATTGCTCCGCACTATCGATAAGTGCCAAGCGCATCTCAATTGCGTCTTTATTACTTTTGATGGGAATAATGGCACTGGCACCTGCAGGTTTACCACCTTGCATCTTACGTGACGTGGCAGCGATCAATCCATGACTGGAGGGTTTTTGATGATACCCCGGTTCCAAGGTCACCGGATCAGGCAAGGTATGACAACCAACCGTAGCAATGACCCAGATCGACGATACTACAAAACGAAAAGCATTCATTGTTTACAACTACGACATGCCCCTGGTTGATAAATACGCCCTCCGCTATTCAACACATACGACGGACTAATTAAGTTGAAGGCCTCACAACAACGCACACGATCGAGGTCGAACCCGGCATAATGCAACGCTGCAGCCACCGATGTGGAACACATATAGTCGTCGTCAATATCCTCTTTGGTTTCCGGCTCGAGCTGATTGCTCCAGATGCCAAACATACTCAGAAAACTGTAATCATAGCACTTGTGCTTTTTTTTCACGGAAACCGCAGCAAACTCTCGCAGTCGGTTCATATCCAAACGGTCAATCTTGTCGAGCCGGTATACGTCAAACGAATGCTTCTTTAAATCACTAAGGTCCTCGAGTAAGTTAGGTCCGTGTGATGATTCACTGCTGTAGAGGCGGAGCTTGCCCGGCTCATCCGGGTCACGCACCACGATGGCAAGATGGGCGTACTTCACGACGAGGTAAAGGATAGTACGCACATCACCATCAAGCACTCCGTCCCTCTTTTGGCGACTGGTCATATGGTATGCAATCAGATCACCCTCCTGAATATTACCGATAAGGCGATCTGGCTTCCCATGGTGAATAGAATGTCTGGCCAACATCTCAAAGCGAGCGCGATCCTCCGCAGGCACCTGGTGGGCAGTCCGCTCCGCTTTGGTTGGCTTTATCCACCGTGGCGTCCCAAGCTTGCACGACGTACTCATCTGGTGGCAGCTGGCCAACAGCATGGAAATCAGCAGCAATATAAGAGCTCTCCGCATGACGAGGTGATGAATCGTTTAAACGATTGTCCTGCCTGATGCAATCATGGACTACTTTCTGCGCCACATCATCAACCATTCCCTGCCCACACGGTTAGGATAACAGGCCGGGGGAATACGCTCTGAATCTAGCGTGAAAGACGATGCAAACATGTTTACGACCTCATCCCGGCTCGTCTCGTAGGGCGGCCCTTCCCCCTCAGGCATCTGCGTGTCAGTAAAAAACAAACCAACAAGTAAACCACCCGGCCGGAGTAAGCGATGCACCGCTCCCACATAATCTCTACGCCTTGACGGGTGGATCGCACAATAGCAGGTATGCTCCCAAACGACATCAAAAGAAGCCTCACTCATCCATTCAGGATCAAACAAATCGCCGAGCACATACCTCGCGCCTGGCACCTTGTATCGTTTTTCAGCCTGGGAAATGGCCAACTGGGAAATATCAAGGCCTAGTGTCTGATAACCCAAAGCCGCCAGCTCAGCCACATCATGACCCGTACCACATCCCGGAACAAAGATCTTGCCCCCCTCAGGAAAAACCGCCTCATCCACCAGCTTAGCAATCGCCGGCGCGGGAGCACCTTTGTCCCAGGGTGTATCTTTTTGCTCATATCGTGCATCCCAGTCCATTTCTTCGGTGGCCATAATCAATTCAAACCTCTTCACCTCAAGACATCGATACAAAAAAACGACAGGGCGCAACACACGGCACCCTGCCGTTCGGGGGTTTGCCTGCAATTAAATTGCAGGCAAATTGACAACATCACACTAGGCGAGCTTTGTCTGACTTAACACCTTCCCAAGCGAAGCAACCGTGCCGCCAATATCCGCAAGGTTGCCAGGCAATATCATGGTATTTGTTTCCTTAGCCAAATTACCAAATTCCTTTACATACTGCTCAGCTATACGGAGGTTGACCGCATCTGATCCGCCGGGAGCATTGATGGCCTCGGCAATCCGCAACAGACCCTCTGACGTAGCATTCGCTAACAATGTAATCTCCTGGGCCTTACCCTCAGCTTCATTGATCTGCTTGAGCTTCTGGGCCTCGGATACCTTGATGACCTGCAGTTTGTGACCTTCAGCAACGTTGATGGCAGCCTCTCGCTCACCCTCCGACAGGGCGATCTGCGAGCGGCGTTCACGCTCAGCACGCATCTGCTTTTCCAGAGCATCCTGTTCCGTTTTTGGAGGTGTGATGTTCGCAATTTCATATCGCGTTATGTTCAACCCCCAGGGATCAGATGCCTTGTC
>JARFPV010000336.1 GCA_029288115.1 Akkermansiaceae bacterium
GAGACGAAATTTCAAGCCCTGAGGTGTGCTTCCAGATATAAACTGCTGTAATGGAATCCTTAGGAAATCGCTATCACTCTCTGGAGCTGTGTCAAAGGGTAAGGGCTTTGGCCAGCAGGTTCTGAGGTCGATTAGGTTCAAAACTGAGTCACCTGATGGGGCAAGATGGGCGAGATAGATTCTCGTTTTACGTCCTGTTTACACACGGATCATTGATGTGGGTTATAGTGGCAGCGTTATGAAAATACTACCACTTGCTATCATGGCTACTCTCACTATGACACCTGCGGCTTTTTCCGAGAAAGCCAATTTGCTTTCCGCCAAGGTGCAAAAGAACATCATCGTCCCCAAGATCGAGCCGTCCAAGGTCGATTACAAAGGTTTCCGCCTACTCACAGAGGAAGTCAGGGATTACCGGAAATCTCGCATGGTTACGCTGGATCAGTTTAACGCGATGAGCAGGGACAAGGATACCATCATTCTGGACACACGCTCCGCATCGGCATTCAAGGGACTGCACATCAAGGGGGCGGTGCATATGAATTTTTCTGACTTCACTGCGAGCAAACTTGCGAAGGCAATTCCCAAAAAAAACACTCGAATCCTCATCTACTGCAACAACAACTTCAAAGACAACAAGCGCTTCTTCGAGCAAAAGGGGATGCCGCTCGCCCTGAATATCCCAACCTTTATTAACCTCTACGGCTACGGTTACAAAAACGTCTACGAACTCTCCGAAAACCTGTCGGTGAAGGATAAGCGCCTCAAGCTGGCAGGCACGGACGCACCCAAGGGTTAGGGAGTGTATGAACATTCCTCCTCGTAAGAACTAGATTACCCGTAATTCTTAGTCGAGAGGTGCAATCAGAATACCGTGATTGGTAATCTGCCAGCGGCAACCTGCCTGCTCGCAAATGAAGTCAAGAACCTCGGTGATGGATTTGTTTTCCAGGCGACCCGTAACCGTAGGTATAGGATGAGGCGGAGCATCCAAATCTGTATCGAGAGTTGAGGCATCATCGCTATGGATGGGGGGTTTGCGAATGATAAAGCTGATGCCCTTGCGGGACTCTTCAGCGGCAGGATCAAGTTCACGGGAGCGTAGGCGAATATAATCCATCGCTTCCTCGACGGAGGTATTCTCAAATTCAACCAGAGGTATCCTGATTCTGCTCAACTTGTCTTTGATATAACGCTCGGCATCAGAAATAGCGATCACCTCGCGCTCAGGTTCTGATGTTTTTTCCTGAGCAATGGGTTCCTGGTTGTTCTGGACGGCTGCTTCAGGCGCAGGCGGATTCTGCGCGATGCCATTGTCGGCTGGCTCGCGCGTAACTAACCAGCCGGTGATAGCGGCAAAGGACACGACGAAGATGAGCATGGCGATACGAATCGTCATGAGGGTGACTATAACGACAACAGTAGTGTTTTGCAGCATGATTTTTGGTGAAATTCTTAAACAGGGTTTTGTTTTTTGGGAAAATACTTTAGAATCCCGTAACAATGGCTGGCGATACTGAGGCATTCCTTGAATTCATGCGTGTTGAGCGCAATGCCTCGGAGCGTACGCTGAGGAACTACAGCCATGCTCTGAACGCCTACCGCGACTGGCGTGGGGACGCATTCTCCAGCTGGTGGGATGAGTCGGCCGATGATTACCGTGGGTATCTTTTTGAGTTGATGAAAAAGGAGATGGCGCGGTCGACAATCCGGTTACGATTTGCGGCGTTGCGATCGTTTTACAAGTACCTCGTGCACCGCCGCGGGCTGAAAGTAAGCCCACTTGCGGATGTGCAGCTACCCAAGGCCGAGCGCAAACTACCGGTAGTGCTCAATCTGAAACAAATGGAGGAGCTTCTGGAAATGCCATTGAAAATGGAACCAGATAAGCGTGCGCAGCCGTGGCAACCCGCGCGCGACGCCGCGATACTGGAGCTGTTTTACTCAAGTGGTCTGCGTGTCTCCGAGCTGGTCGCGCTCGATGTGCGTGATGCGGATTTTTTATCAGAAACGCTGCGCGTGATTGGTAAGGGAAACAAAGAACGCATCGTGCCGATCGGATCACATGCGATGAAAGCGATCCAGAAATACAGGAGTGAGGCGAAGGTTCACGATGGACCGTTATTTATCAATAAAAACAAAGACCCGGCCAAACGCCGGCTAAGTGCACGTGCAGTGCAGATGCTGTTGCAGAAATACATGCAGGCGAGCGGTATCGGCATTGGCATCACTCCGCACAAGCTACGCCACACCTTCGCTACCCACATGCTCGACCACGGTGCGGACTTGCGCAGTGTACAAAGCCTGTTAGGTCACTCCTCGCTATCTACCACACAAATCTACACGCATGTGACCAAGGAGCGCTTGCGCGAGGCATACGATGCAGCACACCCGAGGGCAGGCGAGAGTCAATAATGACCAGAGACACGGCGGTATTTAAATGTCGCTTATTGGTCCGTATCCGAAACGGTATGCCTGTTGTAGTTGATGGCGTTTTGAATCAATTCATTGCTCCACCCTTCGGCAGCGAGTTTCTCAATGCTTGTGGCCTCAGAGAGACCGGCTGCGGATGCCTTACGCAAAAACATCGCGATGGCGATACAGTCGCGCGAGGGCATTTCGGCAATTTGAGTAGTCGCATCGGCCAGGCCGGCGGGTAAGGGTGGCGGAGATGTTTGTTTTTTCATCATGGCCCGACAAATTGATGTTGTGATGAATCCTGCTAGAGTACAACACGGTAGGATGATGACGAGGGATATCCCCGCAGTGCATACAATAGCTATCAGGATGATACTCATGGCTTCATCAATGCCGCCTACGTAGATACATGTTAGGATAAAGCAGATAGGAATGCCGATCAGAGTATTGAAAAAAAATCCGCTACAGCCTTGGTACCAGTGTTTCTTTTTTGGGTTCATGCTATTTGGGTTGAGTTGGTGATGATGGTTACATTTTGTTTTCCCTGACGATTTCCCAGAATCGGATGAAGCAGACCATGAGGGCGAGGTAGAACGGGATGGCAAAGGCCACTTCCACGGCAATGTTGAGCAGCGGGGTTTTGTGACCTGTGAAATTAGACGCCGCTGTAGGGCCGTAGACCCGGTAGCCGTTGTGAATTAACCAGGCTTCCATTAGCAGTGCGACCAACCCCATAACGCCAACTGCAACCAAAAATCGCACGGGCAT
>JARFPV010000408.1 GCA_029288115.1 Akkermansiaceae bacterium
CCGAGACGCGTCGGATAAGCACCGGTCATCAACGCCATACGCGATGGTGTGCACACCGTGGCACCCGAGTGGAAATCCGTGAACCGCACCCCACCAGCAGCGAGTTTATCGAGCACAGGAGTCTTGATGGATGGATGCCCATAGCTACCCAGATCCTGATAACCAAGGTCGTCCACCATCACGAGGATGACATTGGGTTTTTCAGCGAGTGTAAAAACGCATGAGAAACAAAGTGTAACGGCTAGAATCGCGAGGAATTTCATATCAAATGTTTACTAGTCTCTTACGCCACTAACTTACAGCTGATTTTTGAGATTCGTCATCGTATGCATGACCTGAGGTAGGGACGCGTGTCCCCACGCGTCTGGCTGTGCAATCTATGATTCGCTGATGCAACGATCTAATTACTAACAAAACCCTCACCACCGGACGCGTGGGACACGCATCCCTACCAAAAAAAATCTCCCACCGCGAACGATGAGAGATTGAAAATTTTATTTATCTGAATTTCAGACTATTTGCGGCGACGCAGAATCAGAGCAAGACCACCGAGGCCGAGGAGAGCTGTACTGGAAGGTTCGGGGACTTGTGTAATGTCCAGCTCCAGATCATCGATTACTCCGTATTGGAAATTGTCTGCACCAATTCTTACAGCTAAGTCCCAACCCGTAATATCAGTCGCATATCCCGAACTCGGATCCAGGAGAGTGACGCTGTGCTGTTCAGCTGACAAAGTGCTCGAAGTCGAACCGAAGGAAGTTCTGGCACCCAGTCGAACCCAATCGACATTTTCAGTGCCTCCGGGGTTTTGGTCAGCCTGATTGTCACGGTCACTATTGGCTGTCGTAGCCGGATTAAAAGCATAGAACGTAATCCACACGAGAGCGGTGTCTGTTTCATCGGTGGTTCTTCCCCACAGGAAATCAATCGTCATCGAGCCTTCGTTCAGAAAAGTCCCAGCCGCGCCGAACGCGCCCTCATTACTCGTCATACCGACCTGTGCGTTGTACCCGAAGGTGAAACCTTGTTCTCCGTCCGGCGTCGTAAACGAACCCGTCGAGTTTCCAGCGCTAAATGTTGTGTTTTCATCCACCAAATACTTTCGAAATCCATTAAAGCTTTGGTTGCTGACCCACATAGAGGCTGTGTCGTCAGGGTATTGCTGTTGGGCCGCCGTAACATCGGCATCCTCAAAATCTTCTTGCAGAACAATCACTGCCTGCGAACTCGCAGTCAGGCCAACGGTGAAGGACATTGTCAATAGTGTGTTTTTCATGGTTTAGTTAGGTTTGAATGTGGATGTACCAATCTGGCTACGATGTGGGGAAACTATTGCCACTATGCCCCCTTTTCAAACTAACACCACCCGACCAACCTGATCCTTTTCTGGGCATGTTTATTGACAACCCGGTGCCGTTTTACCAGTATCCCTTTAACTATATGCCCCGTATTGAAGTCTTCACCATCGCCGAGCAGGTTGCGGCGCACCTGCGGCAAGAAATCGCGCGAGGGCGATGGCAGGAGTTGATGCCCGGCCGCAACGAGCTTGCCAAAGAGTTGGGCTTCAACAACAAAACTCTGGAGGCGGCTTTAAAACTACTGCAGAAGGAGGGCCTGCTCATCAACCAGGGCGCAGGGCGCAAACGCCTGATCAATCACTCCGCCAACAAAAAGACCCCAACCAAGCTCCGGGTCGCAGTCCTGCTGCTGGACAAAATGGATCGTGCCAACCACTTCATGATCGAACTCTTTCACCTGCTTGAGGAAGCTGGATGCATCGCGTTTTACCCGGAAAAATCGATGTCCGAGCTCAGCACGGAACCAGATTATCTCACCGATTTTGTGCAACGCACTGGCGCAGACGCCTGGATCATAACCGCCGGCTCACGTGAGATTCTGGAATGGTTCTCTTCGCAGGACATCCCTGCATTCGCTATGTTCGGCAGACGTAGCGGTCTCCCGATTGCCTCCGCCGGCCCCGACAAGGTCACTGCTGTATCCGACACTACCAGACGATTACTCAATATGGGGCATCGCCGCATCTCACTGCTCTGCCGTCCGCAGCGCAGGAATCCGCGACCGGGTAAATCCGAGCGCACATTCATCGAGACACTCTCAGAAGCAGGTATTCAAACCGGCCCCTATAATCTGCCCGACTGGAAGGAGAACAAAGCAAGTTTTTTAACGATGCTGGACTCACTATTTTTACATACCCCACCTACAGCACTGATTGTTGACGAGGCCTTCCTGTTCAACACCACTTATTTTCACCTGACCCACCGTGGATTGCGAGTTCCCGGTGACGTTTCCATCATCTGCACAGACAACGACCCCAATTTCGACTGGTGCCACCCGTCCGTCGCCCACATTCACTGGGACTATCGCCCTGTGATCAACCGGGTTGTGCGATGGGTAAACAATATCAGTCATGGCAAAAAAGATCTCCGCCAAACACTCACCAAAGCCGAGTTCATCGAAGGAGAGACCATCGGTCCGGTAAAAACCTGAAAAAAGTATCCGGTCCCTTGATTCAAGTATGAACCCACTGCCGTATTAAAAACCCGGCAAGAAGGGCACTATCAAAAACGTAGTTATCGTTCAGCCATTTCTCTATGACCGCCCGCTCGCTCCTCACCATCAGTATTTCCGCCGTTGCCTTAATCGCCACCGTCCAGATCACCCACGCTCAGGCGAGCAA